>JARUKZ010000028.1 GCA_029688955.1 Chitinispirillales bacterium ANBcel5
CGCTTCGCGTCTAGAAGAATTTAGATTCCATTCAGTTTTGATTAGACATTTTTCAAAGCTGTAATCGCGAAGCGTTCCCTTTCAGCTCCCTTTTTTAATTCTTTCCTCTCTGCGTTTTCCCTTTGCGTTCTCTGCGCCTTTGCGTTTAAATCTTCCTCTTAAACAGTTTATAATTCGGCTAAATACTACCTAATTTCAGGACAGGGCACTATCCACCGGCACGGTATATTTCTTGCTCATCTTAAAGTATTACTTAAAAACATCGAAGGTACTCTTTTTAATTAAACCCTGTGTTATGCTATGAATCAATCACCACTGTTTAGCAGTTCCAGCGCCAAAGACGCACAACTCTATTTTGAATATCTCTTTGACTTTGTCAAAGATCCGCTCATTATCCTTGATGAATCCCTGCATATTATCTCTGCCAATAGTGCCTTCTGTGGAACATTTAAAACCCCAAAAGAGGATATGCAGGGCAAGATGCTGTTTGAGCTGGGTTCGGGGGAGTGGGAGATACCCACGCTTCGGCATCTGCTTAAAAGGGTCGCTTTAAACGGCAATACCACTGAAGAGATCGAGACGAATCACCGGTTCCAAAACAGGGGCGAGGTGGTGCTGCGCTTTAAAGCGAGCAAAATGAGCACGGGCGAAAAATCAGGTTTCATAATGCTCTCTGTGTTCGATCTTACAGACCTCAAAAATCTTGAAGAAGACTCCTCTATTCTCAAAGCAGTTCTTGACTACATACCTGAAGGCATTATGATCACCGACAATAATCATGTTGTAAAAAAGGTCAACAGGTATTTAGGAGAGCTATTGGGTGTTCCGGAGGAAAAAGTATTGCATACCGATGAGTTGAAGCGCCTTAAGTTGCTGCAACTTTACTGGCCCGATGGCAGGAGAATAGATCGCCCTGATGAAATGCCACTTTCAAAAGTTGCTATTACCGGAGAGCGGTACACCAATTATGAGATTACTTTTCAGCGTAACGGCACGACTAAGTATCTTTCTGCCGCAGCCGCCCCTGTCCGCGACTCCCGGGGAACCATAATAGGTGCTATTGGCTCCTGGCGCGATATTACCGAATTGACCGTGGCACGTAAAACGACCGAACGCGCTCTGGCAAGTACCCGTCGTGACCACAAGCTGCTTCAGCAAATATTAGATGAAGTGCCTGTAGGCATTGCCTTGCATGAGGGACCGGAATTTATCACCACTATGGTTAATCACGGATACCTCACCTTTGCACGTAACAAAGGAGATATCCTGAACAGGCCCGTTGCGCACGTTTGGCCTGAAGTAGCCGATCAGATCATCCCCCTTCTTGAGCAGGTATACAACACCGGCCAGCCCTACCATGCAACTGATGCAGGGTTTACTGTGGAGCGGGGAAAAGGGCCCGAAAAGGCATGGTTCTCATTCAGCTATCTTCCCTTCAGAGATGAACAGGAGCAGATTACCGCAATACTAGTGTGGTCCTTTGAGACCACAGAGTACGTACGTGCCAGGCAGGCTGCAGAGAGTGCAAGGGAGCAGGCCCAGAGGCGCAGCGCTGAACTGGATGCGGTCATAGAGTCGATTCCCGATGGGGTATTTATTGGTACAGAGAACGGGATTACTCAGTGCAACACACAGGCTATGCGTATGCTGGGTATAGCAACTTCTGAAGAGCTTAGGGAAGGAATGGACCAATTAGCTCTACGGTTTAATCTCAGGTGGCCGGAGACGGGGAAACCACTGCGTGAAGATGAGCTTCAGTTCGTACGGGCGCTTAAGGGAGAAACGATGGTTGAAGAAGTTTTGGCCACCAATCAGAAGACCGGGCAGGATATATACATTCGCAGTGCGGACGCACCCGTTATGCATAATGGAGAGATTATTGGTGCTGTGGCGGTCACCACCGATATAACAGGACGTAAGCGCACTGAGCAGACACTGCGTGAGAGCGAGGAAAAGTTCGCAAAATCTTTCCACAACAGCCCGGGCATTCAAACACTTTCGAGTGTGGAGGACGGTACATATCACGAAGTAAACGAATCATTTTGCTTGACCGTGGGTTATTCACGCAAAGAACTGATCGGTCATTCATCAATAGAGCTGGGGATTGTCACCTCCGAAATGAGGGAGAAGATAAAAAGACAAGCTGCTGAAACCGGACATGTACACCTGCAGGACATACAAATCAGAGCAAGGAACGGGAAGTTCCGTTATCTGAACTACTCTGCAGAAATGGTTGAATTAGGAGGGAAAAGGTACTTTCTTTCATCGGCAATCGATATTACTGAGCGTAAACAGGCTGAAGAAAAGCTGCGCCAGAGTGAGTCCACACTCAATGCGATTCTTGATTTCTTACCGGTGGGAATAGTCATTGCCGATAAATTCGGGCGAATTACCCGCAGTAACGCTGCTGCCCGGCAGATTTGGGGAATTGCTCCTGAGACAACTTCATGGGAGCAGTATGGAGATTGGGTTGGGTGGTGGCCGGACACAGGGGAGCGAATCAAAGCTGAGGAATGGGCTATGGCACGGTCACTGTTAAATGGGGAGGAAACATACAATGAGCTTATTTTAAACAGGAAATTCGGAAGCGATGAGCAGCGTTTTTTTCTCAATAATGTTGTACCTCTCCGTGATGATACCGGAAGTATCGTTGGTGGTCTAAATGCTATAGTCGATGTGACAGAACGAATTGTAACCGAACAGCAACTTCGTGTAAGCGAGGAGAAATTCAGGGCTGTTTTTGAGCAGGCGGGAGTGGGTATTGGTCGGGTTCGGTTTGATAATGCGACATGGATTGATGTTAATAACGCCTTTTGCACTATGCTTGGTTACAGCGCCGATGAGTTCAAGACTACCCCATGGCCCCAAATTACCCATCCTGAAGATGTCGATATTGATCTAATCCCATTTGAGCAAATGGCTAAAGGTGATCTCAACAGCTATTCTGTTGAGAAAAGGTTTGTTCACAAAGAGGGGCACCTGGTATGGGCACGTCTAACGCTTTCGCTTGTGCGGGATGAGGAAGGTAAACCAGATTATGAGATTGCAATCATTGAAGATATTACTGAGCGCAAGAAAGCAGAGGAGGCATTGCGCAACAGTGAGGCGCGTTATCGACTGCTTTTCGAAAATATCAGTGAAGGTTTTGCTCTTGCCGAGTTGATCTGGGATGATGAGGGTAATCCGGTGGACTGGCGTTATATTGAGGCCAACAAGGCGTGGGCTCAAACCGGCGTTTCGGTTAGTGACACTGTTGGTCGAACCGCCCGGGAAGTTAATCCAGGCATAGAACCATACTGGATCGAAACCTACGGGCGCGTTGTACAAAGCGGTGAGTCGGTGTCCTTTGAAAATTACGCTGCAGGCTTTGGTAAATGGTTTGAGACCTTTGCCTTTAAGCATTCCGAAAACTGTTTTGGGCTGCTGTTTTTGAATGTGACGGAGCGTAAAAAGAGCGAAGAGGCGCTCAAAAAGAGCGAGAAGCGTCTTCAAAGAGCGTTTTCTATAGAAACTGTCGGGGTTCTTTTTTTCGATATGGAGAGTAATTTCACGGAAGCCAATGACGCCTTTCTGCGCATGGTGGGCTGTAGCCGGCAGGAACTGGAGCGTGGTGAGTTGAGATCAGATCGGGTGACACTGCCCAAGTGTATGCCTCAGACCTGGGAAGCATTCGAGAAGTTGAAAGAAACCGGCCGGTTCAGTCCCTACGAAAAGGAACTGATTCGCCCTGATGGTCGGCGCTGGTGGGGGCTATTTGCAGGAGCGCGGCTTGGAGAAAACGAAGCAGTGGAATTTGTCATCGATATTACCGAGCGCAAGAAGGCAGAGGAGGCTTCGAAGCGAAGTGAGGAAACATGGAGTTTGGCCATAGAAAACTTTGCTGAGGGTGCAATAATCGCAACAGAAGATGAGCAGGTAATTTACTGGAACCCTGCTGCACGAAGATTACACGGTATAAAAAGCGAGTATGAAAATATTGAACCGCTCGAAAAAACACCTTTGACATTTGAGCTTTTGACACCTGATGGTAGTCAAAAGTTATCTTTGGATCAATGGCCTATGCGTCGCATTAAGCGGGGTGAAAGGGTTAGAAGTCTTGAACTTATTCTTCGCAGGCCTGATCAGAAATGGGAAAAAATCGTCTCTTACTCAGGCTCAATGGTGCAGACCGGCAGCGGTGACAGACTTATTTTTCTCTCTGTCTCGGATCTTACTGAGTTGAGAAAGGCCGAGGAGGAACTTCGTGTCACTATCCGTGATTTGGAATCCTTCTCCTACTCTGTTTCTCATGATCTGCGCACCCCACTGAACACTGTAAAAGGCTTTGTGGCCATAGTGGTGGAAGATTACGCAGAGCTTATAGATGAGGAGGGGAGGGATTACCTCAGGCGTATAGATGAAAATGTTAAAAAGATGCAACAGCTTATAGACGACATGCTTAGCATGTCTCGAGTGGGCAGGCATGAGGTGAAGCGACAGGATGTAGACCTCAGTATCATTGTGCGTGAATACATGCGGGAAATAAAGAGCAGCGAACCACAACGACCGGTAGAGGTCATTATAGAAGAAAATGTGCATGCCAGTGCTGATCCGCGCTTACTACATCTTGCGCTGGAAAATTTACTGAGAAACGCCTGTAAATTTACCTCTCAAAGAGAGAAGGCTCGTATAGAGTTTGGTACGATTAAAAGAGAGAATCAGACCGTCTATTTTGTGCGCGATAACGGAGTAGGGTTTGATATGCAGTTTGCAAAAAAGATCTTTGAGCCTTTTAAGCGAGGGCATGGTGAGAAAGAGTTTGGTGGAAGCGGTGTGGGGTTATCAATTGTGCAGCGCGTTGTCGAAAAGCACGGTGGCAGGGTATGGGCTGAAGGTGAGGTGGGTAAAGGAGCTGCATTTTATTTTACATTGGAATAGTACAAAATACGGTGGTTATCCCTCGGTTACGCTCGGGAACCCGCAAATGAAGTAGCAGTCTGGGTTGTCAGTGTTAAGAAACGGTATGGACAGAATACCTCAATGATGGCACCTGCAGTTGTATCGTCATTGTGTGGGCTCCTGGACCGTCAGGTCGACCGTCTTGCCAAGACTTTTTAATTGAGGGCGGGTTTACCGAAAGGCTCTATAAAATCAGAAGCGCCAAACGCAACGGGCAATTTTGACTACCATAACCGGGGACTTGCACAGAACAACCGAGGGGCCATTGCTACTAATTTTACCCAGTAGCTTGCTTATGATTGGGTAAACTATATATATTGCATTTACAGAGTACTTCAGGTAGTTCACACTGTTCTATCCTCTGCTCAATTGACATCGTCCCGAATAACTGACACGGTAATCCTGATCACCGTTGCTTTTGGCACCAAAAATAGAGCCATATAGCGCTCTTATTATAAGGAAAAAGGGAATATGAACATCAGCAAAAATACACTGCAGGTACCATTTACAAGGGTTTTGGTAACCCTTGAGCTGTCATCAGGTCGTCCGGTTTCGCACTTTCCCGAGACAACCCTTAAGGGTGGTATTGGTTACACTCTAAAAGAACTGGTCTGTCTGACCGGGGCTAAAACATGTGACAACTGTATGCTCAACGCGTCATGTGCGTACGCCTTTCTGTTTGAAACTCCGCCCCCGCCTGACGCGCCAAGAATGAAAAAATACCGCACCGTTCCACACCCCTTTACCATGAAAGCCATCCAGAAGGAATCGATACTTACATTTGAGTTGACCCTCTTTGGTGGAGCCTACGCCTACCTTTCTTACTTTATCTATGCGCTTAATAAACTGGGTGAGAAAGGGCTGGGCAAAGAAAAGGTCCGTTTTATAGTAAAGAATGTGCTGTGGGGCGAGAGGGTCATTTATCAGGCGAAAAACTGCGAGATTGATCAGAATATTACAGCCGATACTATGATTGTTGAGCCCGGGGAGCCTCAAAACGGCACTGTTGAGCTTAAGTTTAGCTCTCCGCTGGCATTAAGAAAAGAGGGCAGGGTTATAAGTTCTTTTGACACCAACACCTTCTTTACCACGCTTTTACGCCGTTGCACCAATCTTAATGCCTTTTTTGGTGTTGAAAAGCAAAAGGAGATCGACCCTGATGCCTATCTTCATGCGGTAAGTAGCCTTGAGACCCAAAGCAGCATGGGATATCACCGGCGCTCTCGATACAGCACCCGCCAGAAAAAGAAGCTTGATTACTCTGGAATTGTCGGTAAAGTGGTGCTTAGCGGTGACATTGGTACCCTGATGCCGCTGCTGTATGCCGGAGAGGTCTTTGGCGTTGGAAAAAATACGACCTATGGAGGAGGGGTGTATAGGGTGAAGGAGGTATGTGGTACAGAAAAGGGAAACACTGTAGAAACAGGGCTACTGCAATGAAAATGGCGATACTTCTTAACCATGTGCTCAGTGAAGAGCAGAAGCAGCAGGCTAAAACCACTCTTGGGGTTAGCGAATTTATCTCTTTACCTCCGGAGTTAAAGGGTTTGTGGAGCGATGCAGACCCTTGCGCTTCTGTGGGGCAGCTTGGAGTACAAGAGATAATCTGTTGGCTAAGTGATGCAACATCCTGTGGTGATTATGTTCTTGTTCAGGGGGACTACGCACTTACTTTCGCTGTGGTTGACTGGTGTCTCTCACACAAGAGAGTAGCAGTACACGCAACGACAAAGCGATGCGCGAGTGAGACGCTTGAGGATGGAGTCACTGTGGTGAAACGGGAGTTCAGGCATGTAAAATTTAGGGAATATGAGCGATATAACGGAAAGGAGTGGTGAGGATGGCAAGGGTTTTTGTGAGTTTTTTGGGGACTAATAATTATATACGTTGCAATTATCATTTCGATAAGAATGTTAACGAAACAACTTATCAACCAAAAGAAACAAGATTCGTACAAGAAGCAATAATTGGTAATGTTTGTCAAAGATGGTCAGCTGCAGACAAAATTAAAATACTGCTTACTGAAGAGGCTGAAGAAAAAAATTGGAACGATGAAGGGCACAAAGATAAGAACGGTAAAACCTTGCGGGTAGATGATGTTGGTAAACCGATGTCAGGATTGAAAACCCAACTAGAGAAAATAAACTTGTCGGCAAAAATTGAGCCGGTAAGGGGAGTTAAGGATGGTAATTCAATTGAAGATATATGGGAAATTTTTTCAACGATAGAAAATATGGTGGATCGGGAAGATACTCTATGGTTAGATATTACCAATGGCTTCCGATCGCTACCAATGTTATTGATGTTACTACTTCAATATTTGAAAGTTACCAAAAATATTAAAATCGGAGGAATATACTACGGGGCATTTGAAAAATTAGGGCCTGTATATAAAGTTAAAAACATGGCTTTAGAAAAGCGCAATGCACCAATAATTGATTTAACAGCATTTCATGTACTACAAACGTGGACTGAAGGCACCGATACATTCAAAACATACGGAGATGCAAGAAGAATTAAAGAAGCTATTGAGGACTACTGTAACTCTTTGCCCTTGCCCAAAGAAACTGGTGATAAGCAACTATGTGTAAAAAAAATGGAGAGTTTGGCAGCTGTAATTAATAGTATCTGTTTACAAATACATACGGCAAGGGGCAAGGAAATAGTCGAAGGGAAGTCAATTAGAGAAGCAAAGGACTTAATTACTGAACTTGAAAATGAAGAAATATTACCGCCTTTAAAAACTCTTTTGCACCTGATTGAAAAAAAAATCGAAGAATACGAATCTGATGACGTAAAAAATGGATTCATTTCGGTGAAATGGTGTATTGAGCATTCCCTTGTTCAACAGGGTATAACATTGTTACAGGAAACGGTAATTACAAAGATACTTTCTGAAGCTAGGATGGGTTGGAATGAGAAAACAAAACGTGAATTAGCAAAAAGGGCTATCAATAACCTTAACAACACAAAAAATGGGAGCAATCCACAAAAAAATAAAAAAAATGATGTTACTTCAAAGTTACAGGAAATAATAATATCTTACGAAGAGTTAGCTGAAAACTATAAAGCATTAACTAAGATGAGAAACGATATAAACCATGGTGGTTACTTGGATGAAAATGACAATAAAGCCGGTAAACCAGATGACTTTTTAGACGGTCTAAAAAGTTCTTATTTAAGTATAAATGAATGCTTTAAAAAAGTAAGGTAATAACTAATATAGTGCCAATTTTAGAATTTCTGATTATAATATGGGTCGGTATGTTTTAATACCAGAGTAAATGCCTATACATACATTTTACGTAACTATTGGAAAGTTGAACATATGGAGGCCTAATGCGTTTAAAACGAATTCCTAAGATATCTACAAATATAATACCCAACCAGAATAATGGAATTGTTTCCAAGACCTACGAGTTTGAACTTATAACACCCATGTTTGGTGGTGATGTAGAGAGTTGGAAACTGAATGAAAAAACACCTATCAGAACACAGTCTTTAAAAGGCCAATTGCGGTTCTGGTGGAGAACGATGCAAAGCGAAACTGACTGTCAAAAACTTCTCGAAAAAGAAAACAAGATTTGGGGTGGTAACATTGGTAAGGATAAGGATGGCATTGATATCAATATTCAAGCACCAGTGAGAATTGCAATCACAAAGCAAACAAATTTGCTTTTTGAAACAATCAAACCCAAATATAAAAAAGAATCTAGAGAAATAAGCGGTTTGGGTGAAAATTCTCTTTCAAACTATGTCCTTTTTCCAGTTGTAGAAGACATTAAAAATGAAATAACAATTAAACTTCTGGTAAAAGCTACATTTGATGTTTGTGTAGTTTATCCAAAAGAATTCGAACCTGATGTAGAAAACACATTAAAACTATGGGTTCTTTTTGGTGCCGTTGGCGCAAGAGGTCGAAGGGGCTGTGGTTCTATTTATTGTGAAGAGTTGCTGAAAGGTATGAACTCTTTAGAAGATGTAAGCAAGTTTCTTTTTAAATTTACAAGTCAAAAAATAAAAGGACCAATTGATTACCCCAATCTAATCGGAGCGAAACTATATGCCACCAAAAATGCTCGAACTGTAAAATCGTTATTAGATAAATATTCTGAATTTCGTCAGGCCCGAACAAAGCGTGAAGGTGACACGCCCGGACGTTCATTTTGGCCTGAACCCGATGCTATAAGAACCATAAGTTCTGATTACCATCAACCTGAACATCCAGACGGAGTATGGTTTCCTCGAGCGATTTTCGGTTTACCTATAATTACGAAATTCAATACTTCAGGAAGTGGGAAGAGGGATCCGGATGGATGCATCGAATTAAAGCCGCATACTAGCGATGATAAAGAGGAACGATGGCCCTCACCAGTATTTTTAAAGTGCTCAAGATTAGGTAATAATGAGGACGTGAACTTAGCTTTAATTCTTAATCAAAAATTTCCTGATAATATGTCTCTTAAAGGGGAAACATGTTCAAAAAAATTACCTACAACAGCTAACCCAAACTATCAAAAAGATAAAAAAATGATTTTTGATAGTGATCATCCAGAGAAAAGCCTCAACGGGCGAACAATTTTCGAGGCATTTGCAGATCATATGGAGTTAAAGGAGATTATATGAACGAACAATTCCTATTACTAATATCCATTGGTCCGGTGCAGGATTTTATCTCGTCAGCCAGAAAACTAAGGGATCTATGGTTTGGTTCTAATCTGTTATCAGAGCTTTCAAAAAGGGTTGCAAAATCATTACATTCACAGGGGTGTGAACTCATATTTCCTGCAATTGAAAATGTATCTGAATTAGAAGAAAATTCTGAACTTATCGTTGCTAATAAAATACTTACAAGCTATTCCGGTACTATACCACCAAAGGTAATTATTGCTAATGCAAAAAAAGAATGGAGAAAAATGCTTGAAAGCATAGCAGACGATACGAAAAATGAATTGCGGAACTACCCTTTAAAGGTTAATGAAAAAGTTTTTGATGCACAGATCTCTGATATTGGCGAATTTTTTGGTGTTTGGGCACAGATTGGATCAGACAGTTATTATAATGGAAGACAAAGTATAGAAAGATTATTATCTGGTAGAAAAAAAATTCGTGAATTCGAAGCTCCCAAATGGAATGGTAAAGGGATTCCTAAAAACAGCCTTGATGGCTACAGGGAAACTGTATTCACCAATAAAATTAATGAGCTAAAGGGACTGTTGAAGAAAAATGAAAAACTCGATGCAATAGGATTTATAAAAAGATTCTATCCTATACGGAAAAAAGCAAAAAATGTTGAGCAGTTTGAAGACCTTGCAGACATTGCAATTGCACCATGGTTGAAAGCTATAAAGAAGGGTACTAAAAAACCTGTTCTTGATACATTTGAAAGCATCATTGCATCGGATACCAGTAATCACAGAAAAAATGATAAGTTGAGTGATAACCCTATCCTTTCCGAATTATACTATGTTAAAAAGAGTGATCTTAATGATTATATATCTTCAGAAAGCGTTGAAAATGCGTGGAAAAAATTAAGAGAGTTGCGTGAAAGTGCAGGTGAACCAACCAAGTATGCTTGTATTCTTCTTGGTGATGGGGATAATATGGGTAAAGTGATCGGCGAAATTAAAGATATGAAAGGTCACAAAACATTCTCAAGATCTCTTTCTGAATTTGCTGCTCATGCAAAAAAAATAGTGAGTAAAAATGAAGGCTCTCTTGTATATGCTGGTGGGGATGATGTTCTCGCTTATGCTCCGATGCATACAGCCCTACTATGTGCAAATGAACTACGTAAGGCCTTCTTTAAACAGATGAAGAAGGTAATTATTGACCTTGGGTTAAAATGTCAAATACCAACTTTTTCTATTGGAATTGCTATTGTGCATTATTCAGAACCATTGGGTAATGCATTAAATTTAGCTCGTGAAACAGAGAACATTGCAAAAACAATTGCTGGGAAAGATGCCCTTGCTATTATACTTAAAAAACGTTCTGGTTCACCTACCCAAATTTATGGTAAATGGGATAACTTCAAAGGGGAAAAAGGTATTGTAGAAGACCTACACTACTTGGTACAGCGGTTAAGAGACAAAAACTGTGAAACATTGCAACTATCTTCACGCCTTGCATATCAGCTCCGAACTGCACGCATTAAAGGAGGAGACAGTATAAATTATCATCTTAGTGAAGATAATAAAGTCGTTCCAGAGAATGCTCAATCTGCACTAGTTCAAGCTATTTTTCAACATAAGGATGGAGGAGAAGAGTTAGTTAAAGAGGTATTATTTGGTCGAACTTCAATCAAATGCCTGGCAGATGAATTAATTATAGCTAAACACTTCGCTTCGCTGCCAATCAATCTAAAGGAGAATACTGAATAAATGAGATATACAATTCAAACAGAGGACCAGTTAATCCTTCGTGATGGTAAACCATTTGGGGATGAAGGATTATTTGGAGGCACCTCGTGCAGTTGGGTGATGCCTCAAACTCTTGCCGGAATGGTGCGTACAGCAATAGGCTTTGCACAGGATCCAAATTATTTCTTATCTGAAGATAACAAAAAAAATATCCTTGAGGTTGGTATTGAAAAAATCCTTGACTCAGCTCTGATTGGGGAAAAACATATACCTCTTGCTCCAATTCCGTCTGATATGATTCTTACCCAAAATGAGCAAAATGATATGCTCACTGCTAATATCATGGATTTTGCCCCGGTTCCCAATGGCTGTGGAACTGATATTAAAAACCCTGATTGGTTACTACCTACAATTGACACTATTGGCAAGCCATCAAAAAATCTACCATTTCGACTTAAATGGGACTTTTTCAAACAATACCTCAATGGAGAGGTAAAGAGCTCAAGTGAACACATGTTCACATCTATTGGCATCGGCTCACCAATTACAGAAACGCGGGTGCATAATTCAATTGATGAACATACACTTCTAACCGAAGATGGAAGACTTTTTTCCAATAAGGGACTGTATTTGTATGCTCAGGATGGTGTAAATGTAAAAGTACCGCTTTCTATTAGTTATGAAATAACAGGTCTTAAAAGGTCTGTAAATCATGAAGGTAATTTTCATCTTGGTGGCGAGAGGAAGACTGTATGGGTCACTAAATCAGATGATTCATTTCCAGTATATGAGAGTAGTTTTTATAAGCAAAAATTTCTGAAACTTGTACTCATGTCTTATGGAAGCTTTGGAGGCTGGTGTCCGCAATGGCTTATGCCAGACCTTAGCGCTGGCTCAATCAATTATGTCGTAATTCCTGGTACCAACATTAAAGTGAGGCTCCGTAGTGCCTGTGTTTCTGGTTGGGAGGGTATCAGTGGTTGGGATTACGCAATAAAAAAACCAAAACCGATGAAAAAGTTAGTTAAACCAGGCTCGGTGTACCTCATTGAAGTTTTTGATGAAAAGGACTCGCAAGCTGTTGCTGATTACTTTTGGGGATCTGCACTGGGTGAGTCGTCTGAGACCAGGGAAGGTTTCGGTCTTGTAGTTGTTGCATCTGCAAAAAATCAAATTTCAGAATAAGGAGAAATAAAATGAATAATTTACTTTTCGCATTACGCGCACTTTCCCCTCTTCACTGTGGTATCGGGCAAGGTCTTAATGATATCGATCTTCCAACTGCAAGACACGCTGTATCTGGGCATCCAATTATTCCAGGATCATCCCTAAAAGGTGTTTTGAAAGATGAATTTAGTCGTGGGCGTCCCAAAAAAGATGATGAAGAGGAGAAAAAAGTGCATGCTCTATTTGGTTTGGATGGTGATAGTAAGTTCGCTTCAGCCGTTTCTATTGGCGACGCACTTCTGCTTGCATTACCAGTTCGATCATTCTTTGGAACATTTGGTTATCTTGCTTCTCCATATACCCTTCATATGCTTAAAAATCAATTAAAGCGTGTCATTAAAGAAGATATACTACCTGAAGTACCAGATATACGGGATCCCAAGAATGAAATTTTCAAAGCTATTCTTACAAAGGAATCTGCACTGAAAACAGCCAATAGCACCCAGATTCTGCTTGAGGAACTCGATCTGAGCATAGATACTGAACAATCAGAAGTTGCAGATAAATGGGCTGAACTGATTGCACCTTTTTTCTTTGATGACGAGGGGCAGAGGATTTTTAAAAAGCGTTTCACTATAGTAGATGATAATGCTCTCAACTTTCTTGCGGATACTGCGTTACCTGTCGATGCTCGCATTGCGATAAATTATGAAACAGGAACCGTTGAAGGAGGGGCTCTATGGTACGAAGAAACCGTGTCACCTGAGACTCTTTTTACCGGTATTGTAACAATTGATCGCTCCTACAATCCAGAACAATCTGCCACTGCAGATGAACTAAAAGAAGTAATGACTGGTAAAGGACGAATTCATTGCCAAATCGGTGGGAAAGCAACGACGGGTAAGGGTTTTGTTGCTATTGGTTTCAAAGATTCAAAATCACTGGAAGGTGGTAACTGATGGTTGGAGCTACAAGAAGTCAAAAATGTGCTGAAATTGTGTTTAAGAGAGTCGAGTTGTTTGTTAATGATACTAATTTTGACAAATTAGTTAAGAGAAGATATAAAGCGCTTTGTAAAAGAGGTGGAGGTCTACTACGCACGGTAGGTCTTATTCAGTTTTTGACGTTTTGTGAGTCAAAAGGGAAAAGAGACAAAGACAAACATTATAAAGTATTATTGGAACACATATGTGAGGAATTGTGTGATTCCATGAATTTTCAAAATGCAGATTCTGCTGCATTACTCATGTCTGTAAGGAGACAAAATCTTCCAAACTATATGCAGACAACCAAAGAAGTTCTTCGGCTGCTACAATGGCATAAAAGGATAGCAGAGATTCTTATTGAAGGAGAGGATGAAGATGGCAACACAATCGATAAGGGATGATCACAAAGTAGAATTCAATCTTTCAAATACCGATACAAGATGTCAGAACTTCGGACTCTGGTTTGATAAACTTTTACCTGAAACATATGAATCAGATGAACATGTTCAAAAATCAAATGCAATAAAATTTTTCACAAAAAGTAAGGGTTCAGAAGTACACAAAACCTACAAATATGCCTTTGATGGATGGATTGAAAGTATCAAAAACAGAAATGATATTATCTATTTTGACATAATCTCTACCACCAGAGTGATTTTAGGGTCAGGTAATAGTTCTGGTTTGGAAATTGGGTTACAGCTCAATAAACCTTGGGGTGTACCCTATATCAGTGGTAACACATTTAAAGGCTTACTATCTTCCTATCTTAATAAATATGGTGGGGACGATTGGAAACGGTTCAAAGATACTAAAAGCAGTTTTCAGGTTGAAATATTTGGAGGTGTTAAGAATGGAGAAACCCAAAGTTATTCAGGTTCTGTTATCTTTAATGACGCATGGATCTATCCTGAGCATAACTCTTGGTATGAAAGTGATATCATTAATGTGCATTATAGTAAGTATTACTCCAAAGAAAAAATGCCTAATGGAATGGAAAACCCTAAACCTATAAAAACTCTTGTTTTAAAACCTGAGCTGCGTTTCTTTGTTTCACTGCAAGGTGATCTGGAAACTATTATGTTTTTGAAAAAAATAATCGCAAAAGCTTTAAAGGAAGAAGGTATTGGTAGTAAAACTTCTGTAGGGTATGGTCGGTTTGAAATACTATTATCCGAAGAAGAGAGGGATAGTACAGTAATTGGTAAGATAAAATCGGCCACAACTGCTGAAGAACTGGCCGAAATTTATAAGTCACATAAAAAGAACACACGTCTAAAAGATGAATTTAGAATTAGATTGAAACATTTTGGCTATTCAGATTCACTTAAAGAAATGTGGAAGAATTTAAAACCGCTGGAGCTGTTACTTAAGGAGCTTGAAGATGGTAAATTTGGCAATCTGCAAGCATTTAATAAAGCTTTTAAGGAAACGGAAGAAAAAAAGTTGCTTGCTGGGGTAGACGCAAACCAGACTAAAGAGGGGCAGGCTCTCTTTGATGCCATGCTTAAAAGGTGGAAAAATTCAATAGAGAAACAACCTGAAATGAAATCTGTGAAAATATTGAGCTATGGTTGGGAATCTGTAAAACTAAGTGATGATCTTCTTTTAGATATTGTGACCGGCAAAACGGTGAGGGTATGGCCCCCACTAAGAGAACTTAGACATTTTCTTGAAAAGTGTGTTCCTGCTGGTTGTACGGCAGAAGGTATTGCTATGGTGTTAGAGGAGTTGCAGGAAAAACAATAAAAGCGCACGGTTCTTGTACGGTAGTTTTAAAATTCCGTTAACAGTGGGTGATTGTATCGTCATTTATTGGTTTTGATATTTGTTTTGGTTTACGTTCTTTGAAAGATAAAGTAACAAGTACATTTATAAACCGTTCCGCGAAACTCAGTAAACTCGCGCTCGGCTCCAAACGACGTATCTAAACTCCATGACTAAGAATGGATTAAGTCTTTAAACTCATTGTTGTCAACAACCGTCTGAAGGATTTTATGCCTAAGAATGGGTTAAGATCGGGAATTATAATGGGGCTAAAGCCTCCTACGCAGTAGCTACTGCTACGGGGTGCCGGGCGTCAATGGTGATAGAGTGTAAAGACCCGTTTGGGGGGACTCTTAAGCTATAATCTCGGGGAGGAAAGGGAGAACGGATTTTGGTCTTGCTCTTTTTCATAAGCGCTGAAAGCGCGGGATATTCGTTGCTATCATAGGAAAGAAGAAGTAAGATTTGTGATGTGAATAGGATGGGACTTTGGGCAAAAAAACTGCCCGTTTGTTACCAAATATTATATTCTGTTATCCGTAATAGAGGCATGATTACACCCCTGTTTTACGGCTTAAAAAGTACAAAAAAACATGCCGCAGTGGCCAAATGGCGAAAATGGTACTGTTTGGGGCAATCAACTCCTGCGGCATATAAAATTTGTCAAAAAAGTGGTGACTATGCCGCAAAGGCTCAAGACGTTGATATTTATAGAGGTTACAGAAAACCGGCATTGTTGCCGGTTTGCTCTTTGGAAAGAAGGTTGGGGATATGCCGCAAACGGCCCTCTAACTCATTGATTTATAAGGCCAAAAATTGGACTACGGTCTGAAGGATTCCATGACTAAGAATGGATTAAGACTTCTACTATTGATTCCCTGATTCTGGAAATCACTTCTTTTTCGTCTGAAGGATTCCATGACTAAGAATGGATTAAGACTCTGATTAGCCTGCTTGGTAGTACCCAACCTCCCTTCAGTCTGAAGGATTCCATGACTAAGAATGGATTAAGACGCGGCCTCTAGCCAATCTCTACAGGTGGCGTACTTCTTGTCTGAAGGATTCCATGACTAAGAATGGATTAAGACCGCTCTCTGCCTTTTATGTCTTTACAAGTAAACTGATCATCGTCTGAAGGATTCCATGACTAAGAATGGATTAAGACTTGACAACCATGCAATGAAGTCGTCGATGTCAAAATTTTTGTCTGAAGGATTCCATGACTAAGAATGGATTAAGACACATCAACGTCGCAGTGTAAACAGTTGTCGTGGTCTTCGCCGTCTGAAGGATTCCATGACTAAGAATGGATTAAGACGCCGAGTACAGGCAGTTCAGCAGCCGGGACGTCTGTTATAGAATCTGAAGGATTCCATGACTAAGAATGGATTAAGACGCCGAGTACAGGCAGTTCAGCAGCCGGGACGTCTGTTATAGAGTCTGAAGGATTCCATGACTAAGAATGGATTAAGACAAGGACAATGCTATAACTATACACTTTATTGTATAGTTAAGTCTGAAGGATTCCATGACTAAGAATGGATTAAGACAACAATTTCGCATAGTTTTTTATATCATCTTCTCTACTCATGTCTGAAGGATTCCATGACTAAGAATGGATTAAGACTGCCGATAAGCTCAAAGTGTTACTGACGTGACCGCTAAAACCCGGTCTGAAGGATTCCATGACTAAGAATGGATTAAGACACTCCTTGGTACTTAAAATGTCTTTCACAGCAGTTTTTCTGGTCTGAAGGATTCCATGACTAAGAATGGATTAAGACTAAACTCATAAAAAAGTTTAGACTTTTCAAAGACATAGTCTGAAGGATTCCATGACTAAGAATGGATTAAGACCAAGTCAACTTACTGTTGTTAGAGGTTGGAGTGAAGATGGTCTGAAGGATTCCATGACTAAGAATGGATTAAGACAATAGAATTCCATTCCTTCTTACACATTAATGATTCGACAGTCTGAAGGATTCCATGACTAAGAATGGATTAAGACCAGGATAGGAACATGGACGGACAGGGTGTGTGATGGTTGATAGTCTGAAGGATTCCATGACTAAGAATGGATTAAGACTTCTATCTCTAATAATTACTTTAATATCAGAAAAAGGGTCTGAAGGATTCCATGACTAAGAATGGATTAAGACTGAAGATTGTAAGAGTAGGTTTTTAATATCATCTTTGCTAGTCTGAAGGATTCCATGACTAAGAATGGATTAAGACTGCTCCATGGGGGATCTCTTTCACAAGACTGTAGAGTTTAAGTCTGAAGGATTCCATGACTAAGAATGGGATAACGTAATTACCAGTGACAAATGATTAATTACTAATTAAAGAAAAGGGAGCTGACTTTCTTTTCTCTTTTCCTGCTCAAAGCTCACCGCTCACGGCTCATAGCTACTAAAGTCTGAAGATCGGGAATTATTACGGGGCTAAAGGCGATAGTTTGAGTCACCCCCGGGCGTCAATGGTGATAGAGTGTAAAGACCCGTTTGGGGGGACTCTTATGCTATTATCTCGGGAGGAAAGGGAGAACGGAATTTGGTCTTGCTCTTTTTCATAAGCGCTGAAAGCGCGGGATATAATAGCCCGGGGTAAGCCAGTCTTCTGGCGCAGCCCCGGGTGCTTGCGCAAAAAAGACCCCAAGCGCTGAAAGCGCGGGATATTCGTTGCTATTATAGGAAAGAAGAAGTAAGATTTGTGATGTGAATAGGATGGGACTTTGGGCAAAAAAACTGCCCGTTTGTTACCAAATATTATATTCTGTTATCCGTAATAGAGGCATGGTTACCCCCCTGTTTTACGGCTTAAAAAGCACAAAAAAACATGCCGCAGTGGCCAAATGGCGAAAATGGTACTGTTTGGGGCAACCAACTCCTGCGGCATATAAAATTTGTCAAAAAAGTGGTGACTATGCCGCAAAGGCTCAAGACGTTGATATTTATAGAGGTTACAGAAAACCGGCATTGTTGCCGGATTGTTCTTTGGAAAGAAGGTTGGGGATATGCCGCAAACGGCCCTCTAACTCATTGATTTATAAGGCCAAAAATTGGACTACGGTCTGAAGGATTCCATGACTAAGAATGGATTAAGACAACCGCATTTTTTTTAGGCATTGAATAACCATTTCTTTTTTGTGTCTGAAGGATTCCATGACTAAGAATGGATTAAGACTAAAGCCGCGAGTCACCCAAAAGTCACCCGTGCGGAGTGAGTCTGAAGGATTCCATGACTAAGAATGGATTAAGACTAATTTAATAGCTCCTGGAGCTAGTCCTGAAGGAGTTTGTGAGTCTGAAGGATTCCATGACTAAGAATGGATTAAGACTGGGTAGAACGTTTTAAACTCAACAATGAGGTTTTACAGTCTGAAGGATTCCATGACTAAGAATGGATTAAGACTTATCCAAAACCCGCTCAACGGGCTTTCCGTCTATAATTTCAAGTCTGAAGGATTCCATGACTAAGAATGGATTAAGACAAAGAAAAAAATAGAATACTCAACCACAAAATCATAATCCCAGTCTGAAGGATTCCATGACTAAGAATGGATTAAGACTAAACATGTCATAGGGATTGTCTGCGCCCCGGGGTTGCTCTGTTGGTCTGAAGGATTCCATGACTAAGAATGGATTAAGACCATGGCAGGTGATGCATCAACCACACCATCAGCTTAGTGTACGTCTGAAGGATTCCATGACTAAGAATGGATTAAGACCTGTTAAGGATATTATGGAAAACCTTACAAGCGTAATTGAGTCTGAAGGATTCCATGACTAAGAATGGATTAAGACCCGATATAACCAGTTTCAAAATCACCCCAAGGTTTACGTCTGAAGGATTCCATGACTAAGAATGGATTAAGACTTAGCCCAGTTTTGCTCCATTGATTTGTTACAATCAAGTCTGAAGGATTCCATGACTAAGAATGGATTAAGACCTTGTTGCCTCTGCTGGTATTGTACGCACGCCCGCACCGTCTGAAGGATTCCATGACTAAGAATGGATTAAGACAAGATAGCGCCAACTATCTAAACAATTTTATAACGATCTCAGTCTGAAGGATTCCATGACTAAGAATGGATTAAGACCTCCCCGTTCATGTCGCTATATTCGTGCTCCTCTGTCAGTCTGAAGGATTCCATGACTAAGAATGGATTAAGACTAAACTCATAAAAAAGTTTAGACTTTTCAAAGACATAGTCTGAAGGATTCCATGACTAAGAATGGATTAAGACTGAAGATTGTAAGAGTAGGTTTTTAATATCATCTTTGCTAGTCTGAAGGATTCCATGACTAAGAATGGATTAAGACTGCTCCATGGGGGATCTCTTTCACAAGACTGTAGAGTTTAAGTCTGAAGGATTCCATGACTAAGAATGGGATAACGTAATTACCAGTGACAAATGACTAATTACTAATTAAAGAAAAGGGAGATGTCTTTCTTTTCCCTTTTCCTGCTCAAAGCTCACCGCTCACGGCTCATAGCTACTAAAGTCTGAAGATCGGGAATTATTACGGGGCTAAAGGCGATAGTTTGAGTCACCCCCGGGCGTCAATGGTGAAAGAGTGTAAAGACCCGTTTGGGGGGACTCTTAGGCTATTATCTCGGGAGGAAAGGGAGAACGGAATTTGGTCTTGCTCTTTTTCATAAGCGCTGAAAGCGCGGGATATTCGTTGCTATTATAGGAAAGAAGAAGTAAGATTTGTGATGTGAATAGGATGGGACTTTGGGCAAAAAAAGGCCCGTTTGTTACCAAATATTATATTCTGTTATCCGTAATAGAGGCATGGTTACCCCCCTGTTTTACGGCTTAAAAAGTACAAAAAAACATGCCGCAGTGGCTTTTGTGCTATTTCTACCTCATAATTAAGTCTGAAGGATTCCATGACTAAGAATGGATTAAGACCTAATGTTTCGTTACGATTTAAAGAGCTTTCATCAAGTCTGAAGGATTCCATGACTAAGAATGGATTAAGACCTACAACGAAGAATACCACAGAAACGCTTATTTTCGTCTGAAGGATTCCATGACTAAGAATGGATTAAGACCTCCCAAAAGCGGGTTGACAATTCATCTTCACTCTTCAGTCTGAAGGATTCCATGATGAAGGATTCCATGACTAAGAATGGATTAAGACATAACCGCCGCCCCAGATCCCATGTGCTGCAGCAGCGAGTCCGAAAGATTCCATGACTAAGAATGTGGTAACGTAATTACCAATTACTAATGACAAATGACTAATTATGGGAAAGGAAGACACCTTTCTTTTCCCTTTTCCTGCTCAAAGCTCACCGCTCATAGCTCATGGCTCAAAGCTACTAACCTCTGAAGGTTTTCACGACTAAGAATAGACCAACCCCCATACATTTTTTTTTCCATCATCTGGTAACAGCACAACTGGATTACTTTTTGCTAACCCTTTCGGGCTACTTCTGTATCTACCATGAAAGGGGAGCTGCAATGTCTTTTCTCTATATTACAGAACAGGGAGCCTATATAAAGAAAAAGGGCGGTCATATTCAGGTGATAAAGAATGAGGAGGTGCTGGTTGAGCGCGTTATACGCGAGATAAAGTGTCTGGTACTGTTTGGTGGGGTGCACCCTACCACCGATGCAACGCTGGCACTACTCAACAGTGGTTGTGATATCGCCTACATGACCAAAAACGGCCACTTCAAGGGACGGCTGGTAAGTGCGGCCGGTAAAAACTCTATTCTGCGTGCCGGGCAGTATGCTATGTTTCACGATCCCAAAGTACGGCTTGCTTTTGCACGACGGTACGTTATTGCAAAGATAAGAAACGGCATGGCGGTGCTTAGCGACTATCATCACAGTGGCAAAAGTGAATTTGTTTTTGACGAACGATCTTCAATTGAAGAGATCTGTGAGCATATCGCTACGCGCTGTAATGATCTGGCGAGTCTCTTTGGCTATGAAGGAGCCGCGGCCAGACACTACTTTGGGGCATTTGCACGACTTCTTACTCACGGAAGAGCATTTCCCGGTAGAATATTTCATCCATCAACCGATCCGGTAAACGCGCTGCTTTCCTTCGGTTACTCCTTTGTGGCTCGTGAGCTGCAGGGGATCCTTGAAGCACTGGGGCTTGATCCCTATATCGGTTTCTTCCATGAAGTAACCTACGGCAGGGCATCGTTGACACTGGATCTTATGGAGGAGTTTCGCCACCCCTTTATCGACAGGTTGGTGGTGAGGCTCTTTAATAAAAGAATGCTTGGTGATGATGATTTTGAGACCGGGGACAAGGGGCAGGTGTATCTTAAAAAAGAGTCGTTAAAGATCTTCATACGTCATTATGAGGAGTGGGCAAACAGGGTAAACCGAACCCTTGGTGATGATGGGGAGCTTTCCTGGAGGCAGGTGATGTGGAAGCAGGGGGAGAAGTTACGCAGGGCAGTGGAATATAATGAAGAGTACACACCTTTTTCATGGAAAGAGGGGATAAAGGAAGCCAGCTATAGCGGCAGCGGGGAGGGGGCTAGATGAAATATGTGATCGCTTTTGACATCAGCGATGACAATGCGCGCTACCGCGCGGTAAAAATTCTGCTTCAGTACTGTTACCGGGTTCAAAAGTCGGTGTTTGAGGGGGTAATGGGGCACAGTGCACTTACTGAATGCCTTGAGCGCTTAGGGACGGTAATTGATTCGCGCACCGACTCTTTGCGCTGTTATCAGTTGTGTGCGGGGTGTTCGGAGACGATGCGGGAGCTTGGGAATGGTCCGCGCATCGAGAAGTTGGAGTATCTGATACTGTAGGTGCTCTGAGGCGGTTCATCCCTCCAGTCTGAAGGATTCCATGACTAAGAATGGGATAACGTAATTACCAGTGACAAATGACTAATTCCTAATTAAAGAAAAGGGAGATGTCTTTCTTTTCCCTTTTCCTGCTCAAAGCTCACCGCTCACGGCTCATAGCTACTAAAGTCTGAAGATCGAGAATTATTACGGGGCTAAAGGCGATAGTTTGAGTCACCCCCGGGCGTCAATGGTGAAAGAGTGTAAAGACCCGTTTTGGGGGACTCTTATGCTATTATCTCGGGAGGAAAGGGAGAACGGAATTTGGTCTTGCTCTTTTTCATAAGCGCTGAAAGCGCGGGATATTCGTTGCTATCATAGGAAAGAAGAAGTAAGATTTGTGATGTGAATAGGATGGGATTTTGGGCAAAAAAAGGCCCGTTTGTTACCAAATATTATATTCTGTAATCCGTAATAGAGGCATGATTACACCCCTGTTTTACGGCTTAAAAAGTACAAAAAAACATGCCGCAGTGGCCAAATGGCGAAAATGGTACCATTTGGGGCAACCAACTCCTGCGGCATATAAAATTTGTCAAAAAAGTGGTGACTATGCCGCAAAGGCTCAAGGCGTTGATTTTTATAGTCCTTACAGAAAACGGCCATTGTTGCCGGATTGCTCTTTGGAAAGAAGGTTGGGGATATGCCGCAAACGGCCCTCTAACTCATTGATTTATAAGGCCAAAAATTGGACTACGGTCTGAAGGATTCCATGACTAAGAATGGATTAAGACTAACCTTAGCTAAAATTGAATCAGAGGTGCTATTACCGTCTGAAGGATTCCATGACTAAGAATGGATTAAGACTAATCACGTCGCGTCGACACACCCGCAAGGTCTCGCGGTAGAGTCTGAAGGATTCCATGACTAAGAATGGATTAAGACCATTTCCAATCACAGCGCCGTTTTGTACGCCCCTGCCGATTAGTCTGAAGGATTCCATGACTAAGAATGGATTAAGACTATTAACAGAGGTAGCGCGCCGAGGTGGAAATAATCTCAGTCTGAAGGATTCCATGACTAAGAATGGATTAAGACTATTTCCATGCGCTGCAAGCTGTGCAGGGTTATCACGTCTGAAGGATTCCATGACTAAGAATGGATTAAGACGATAGAGATGGGAGAGTATTGCGTCAACCAGAAAATGATGAGTCTGAAGGATTCCATGACTAAGAATGGATTAAGACAAAACCGTTTATTGGCTCACACCACGAGGCATTTACCGGATGTCTGAAGGATTCCATGACTAAGAATGGATTAAGACATACGTAGACCAAGACGTAAACCTCTGAGAAGGCCGGTTGAGTCTGAAGGATTCCATGACTAAGAATGGATTAAGACCACTTTCTGCTGACCTATATTTAAGTAAGGACAACCTAACGTCTGAAGGATTCCATGACTAAGAATGGATTAAGACCGCTTCTGGCGCTCTGAAGATGGGTGGAAGCACAAAAAGGGGTCTGAAGGATTCCATGACTAAGAATGGATTAAGACTCCGTACTTGATAGGTCGATTCGCTGTCCTCGGTTTTTTCGTCTGAAGGATTCCATGACTAAGAATGGATTAAGACATACTGAAGTTAGCCCGGGGATTGGGCGTATGGCAGCAAGTCTGAAGGATTCCATGACTAAGAATGGATTAAGACTTTCCATAAGTGTACCAGGTGCACCGCATTTGTGCATCCCGTCTGAAGGATTCCATGACTAAGAATGGATTAAGACCAGATACTGAAGACAATCATAGATTTGAATATTTGGATACATAGTCTGAAGGATTCCATGACTAAGAATGGATTAAGACGTTCCTGGCTGAAACCTCTTTTCGTAATATCATCTGATAAGTCTGAAGGATTCCATGACTAAGAATGGATTAAGACAGGAAAGGCGCAAGAGGTTGGAAGACATCAAACTGGGTCTAGAGTCTGAAGGATTCCATGACTAAGAATGGATTAAGACCGGAAAGGCGCAAGAGGTTGGAAGACATCAAACTGGGTCTAGAGTCTGAAGGATTCCATGACTAAGAATGGATTAAGACCGGAATTCTCCTACTGATCATTGTGCAACTGACTTGTGTCTGAAGGATTCCATGACTAAGAATGGATTAAGACCAGATTTATCAAGTGTTGCTGGAAGTGTTTCGCTGAGTCTGAAGGATTCCATGACTAAGAATGGATTAAGACCTATTTGAACCATGTCCGGTCTTCGCCCATCCGAATATTTTCGTCTGAAGGATTCCATGACTAAGAATGGATTAAGACTATCTTGAGATTGGTCGTCCATATACATTTCCTTTGTTAAAGTCTGAAGGATTCCATGACTAAGAATGGATTAAGACTCTTTAAGCGGCTGGTTCAAAAGTATCGCTGCGGCTGTATGTCTGAAGGATTCCATGACTAAGAATGGATTAAGACTAAAGGAGATGGCCGAATCGCGGTGTTTTACTCGTCTGAAGGATTCCATGACTAAGAATGGATTAAGACACGCCCAGGTGCTCATAGAGTTCTGCCATTAGGCGATCCCGATTATTGCGATCGCCCAACCTAGTCTGAAGGATTCCATGACTAAGAATGGATTAAGACCCTGTCAGTCCATCCGCCCAGTGCGGTGCGTTTCACGTGTCTGAAGGATTCCATGACTAAGAATGGATTAAGACTTGGGATATGGGTGATGGAACATTTAAAGAAGGTCGAGTCTGAAGGATTCCATGACTAAGAATGGATTAGACCAATTTGCCAAAAAACCGGACACTTCGCCTCCTTGATGGCTACTATACGCGAAAATATCGACCCACTGCACCAAAAGTGGTAGCCACTGCGCCCAAATTGACACCCACTGCGCCTCCTTTATGCTTTCTATACGCGAAAATATCGACCCACTGCACCAAAAGTGATAGCCACTGCGCCCAAATTAGCACCCACTGCGCCCCCTTTATGCTTTCTATACGCGAGAATATCGACCCACTGCACCAAAAGTGATAGCCACTGCGCCCAAATTAGCACCCACTGCGCCTCCTTGATGGTTTCTATACGCGAAAATATCGACCCACTGCACCAAAAGTGATAGCCACTGTGCCCAAATTTGCACCCACTGCGCCCCCTTGATGGTTTCTATACGCGAGAATATCCACCCACTGCACCCAAATTGGTACCCGCTGCACCCAAATTGGTACCCGCTGCACCCAAATTGGTACCCGCTGCACCCAAATTGGTACCCGCTGCACCCAAATTGGTACCCGCTGCGCCCAAATTGGTACCCGCTGCACCCAAATTGGTACCCGCTGCACCCAAATTGGTACCCGCTGCGCCCAAATTGGTACCCACTGCGCCCAAATTGGTACCCACTGCGCCCAAATTGGTACCCACTGCGCCCAAATTGGTACCCACTGCGCCCAAATTGGTACCCACTGCGCCCAAATTGGTACCCACTGCGCCCAAATTGGCAGGGCCTGTTCCAGATTACCGTTGATTGCGTCCAAATGAAATACACTGCGCACACAACCAACGACAATTAGGTAGGCACTACGCTTAAGCAGGAAATGGCAGCGGTTCCCGGTGTTTTTTATCAATCAAATGTGTTAGATACAGGGGTTTTTGCGGTATTGTTGTTGGGGACCAAAAAAAAATCCTGCCTGCGACAGTAGCGCTGACAGGATTGTGTGAACAGTGGGTATGATCCATCCTCATATCATTTTTAAAACATACACCACTGAAACAACCTGATTAACACTCAGGGTTTGCTGCCTCATCAGCTGCCTGAGAGTCACTTCTGTTTGATCTGTTGCGTAAGCGCCTGAAGTAATCACTTGCATATTCTGACTTTCTGTCCGGATTATCAAAATAGACCGCATCCAGCCAGGAATTGATATTTGCCTGTGACTGGCGGCAAAGAAGAATGATCTTGTTACGGTAAATGATCTCTTCCTGGCGTACATTTCTTAAGGCATCAGCTCTGTTTAAGAGCTGTTTTAATTCACTGGCCCACTCAATTTTTTCATTGAGATAGATTCTGTCTATTCTTCTCCCACCAATAACGATATTTGAAACAATATCGATAACCTTCAGGCACAGTTTGGCAAGAGAAAGAATATCCTGTATGCTGTCCATGTTTGAGTTACCTTCAGATATTTCTTTAAGTACACTGCGTATAGAGGGTACTTGTTTAGCCGCAACTCTGCATGCAGCGATAAGGCGGTTGCGTTCGGTTTTAATGTTATCCTGCTCTTTTTGCCACTCCTGAACGGCCGCGGAAACATTTTCCCTGTTAACCACTACTTTCGAATTACTCCGAAACAGCTCTTTGTGGAGTTCTTTGTAGATGTCATACTTGTTCCAATCGAAACCGCACGCTTCCCAGGTGTCCCTATCGTGCTCCATATTGGCAAGATCTTTACCAAACTCACCTACAAATACTGTAACCGGCATGTGCGGATCTGGAACCGGACCACTTATGGCAGCAACTTTCTCTTCAATTGTACCGATGATTTCGGGCATATCCGAAATCTCTTCTTCGGTAATAGCAGAGGCAGCTTCTAACTCTTGTACTGTCATACAAAGACTCCTTATGATAAGATTAATAGAAAAATGGTGAAAATATCTGAGAATATAAACACCTATAGATAAACACCCGCATAAATACGGCTGTAAAATTTTCTTTATCATCATTTTAAATACTAGAGTGGCCTGAAGCAGCAATTATACAGCGGTTGTATAGATGCTCTGTCTTTGGTATTACTATCTACTAATTACAACAGGTCAGATGTTAATGTAGTGGTTTGCTAAATAAAACCACTACAGTTAATATATTTTTATGGCAACAGGAGAGTAAAGTTTTCATGAAAAAAACTGTTTTAAAATTAAAACACCCCCCAAAAGAGTTGCTACAAAGTGAGTAGATAACCAAATGGGTAAATGACCTAAATGAAAAAGGAATAGAGAACAAAGGGAATACCTGTTTATTGTACAGTTTGATTTTCGGATAGGGGAATATCATGCATAACCGGAGCGCTAGTTTGAGAAGATCTTGAAAACAGGAAGAAAGGGGAGTGCATGAGGAGAAATTTTGTTAACAGGCACCGGTAGTACTATACGCTTATCAGGAAGTTTGTGCGTATCCTGTGGAAGAAGGGTGGCCAACGTCCGGGATGAGGTCTTAAGAGAGAACGGCGAGACGGTGTGGTTGAGATCAAGATTGGAGAAAAATTTCATCTAATCTAAAAGAGCACAAAAGGAAGAGAAAACGACAAATGGTTACCCTATCGTATATTTTGATGTTAGCGCATATGGGGCATTGCCCTGGGCTATTATTGGAAACCGCCCTTTTCTGGGCTTGCTTCGGTGGTAGAGTGGGTGGTTTGGGTTTTGGAGTGTTGATTCTTTGTTGGAGAAAACAACAGGACGTTAATTCGGGTCTTTTCTTACGCGATCATGGCATAAGGGTTTCAGGCCCCCTGTCTGGCTATGAACTGTGAGCATTGAGCGTTGAGCAGAAAAATGGAAAGCTGGATAGATACTATATATTAGAACCGTTACGCCTCTCGACTACGCTCGAGGAACTGTTCAGGGCATCCCTGGCCTCCGTAGCTAAAGCGTAAGAGGCTTTGGTCCCAAAAATATCCTGTTGAAAAAAAATATACTACTAAACTGTCCAAATCGTGGTTTAATAACTATATTACTAAGGTCATTTACAAATACCCGCTTAGCTTCAGGAGTTATCCTATGAAAAAATACATACTGTTTTTCCTCTGCTCACTTTTTCTATATGGTTTATCATGTAGAAATCCGAAAGATCCGATGGAGCGTGCTACGTTGGATATATATCTTACCGATAAAGATAGTCAGATTATTGAAGGAGAACCTTTTGGGGTTACAATGTATATGGTAGGTGGTAATTATGTAGAGAATGTCAGAATAGATTTTGGGGACTTAAGAGAGGATAGTATTATTCCTTATCTTCGCACGGATGGGTGGACGGGAAAAGAGGAGTTAACCCTTGCCTATGATTCTGCCGAGACATATACACTTTCAATAACAGTCGAATTTTTACGGAATGTACAAAGAGTGGCAGAACTTACTATAAATGTTCACCCTTCTGTTTACAATGTTTATTATAATTGTACCAACCATGATTCCGGAGACGTCCCACAGGATACAAATTTCTACCAAAGCGGGGAAGAGGTAATTGTACTCGGTAATAGCGGGGGACTCATAAGAGATGGGTTTGAGTTTTTAGGGTGGAGCAATGATTATGGGGCGTTGTCTGAAGTACTTAAAACAGGAGACACTTTAATAATTTCCGATGATGACTTAGAACTCTATGCGGTTTGGGAGGAGAATAAAGTTAAGTACTTCACAATTACCTTTGATGGAAATCAGAATACAGATGGTGAAGCACCCTCGGATACTATTTTATATGTAGAGGGAGATGAAGTTACAATACCTGACAATACTGGTAATCTTGTACGATACGGATACCAATTTAGCGGCTGGAGCAGTGACCCTGATGGTCAGCGGGATACATTGTTTGTTGGGGATACGTTTAAAATGGCTAATAACGATCTTCTTTTGTATGCTCTGTGGGAGCTGGATGTTTATACTATTACATTTGAGACTAGTGGCGGCTCAGAAACAGCCAGGCAGAATATAGAACACGGGCAGAATGCCAAAAGACCTGATGAACCGCAAAGGGATGGGTACCGTTTTGATGGTTGGTTCGGTGAAAAAACGCTTAACACACCATTTGATTTCAAGGAAACCATAATTGAAAAAGATCATACGATCTATGCAAAATGGACACCACTTCCCAATACTGTTAATTTTGATTACAATGAGGGCTCTGGTAGCATGGATCCTCAGACCATCGCTACTGATGAAACCGTGGCACTTTCGCAGAATGAATTTACCCGTGAAGGGCACTCTTTCACCGGATGGAATACCAAAGCTGATGGTAGCGGTGATTATTATGAAGATAAAGCAAAGTTTACAATGAGAACAGAAGGCGTAACGCTTTATGCTCAGTGGGATATTATTTCAGTTACTATCAGTTTTGACAGTGATGGTGGTAGTGAAGTCAGTGCGATAACTCAAGACTTTGGTACTTCAGTAACTGCCCCTGAAGCTCCCAGCCGCGAGGGATATGCATTTAATGGCTGGTACCCAGATCTTCCTGATGTCATGCCAGATGAGGATCTCACAGTTACGGCTCAGTGGGATATAAATTCAGTTACTATTAGTTTTGACAGTGATGGTGGTAGTGAAGTCAGTGCGATAACTCAAGACTTTGGTACTTCAGTAACTGCCCCTGAAGCTCCCGGCCGTGAGGGCTATGCCTTTGATGGTTGGTACCCAGATCTTCCTGATGTCATGCCAGCTGAGGATCTCACAGTTACAGCTCAGTGGATTATTAACTCAGTTACTATCAGTTTTGACAGTGATGGTGGTAGTGAAGTCAGTGCGATAACTCAAGACTTTGGTACTTCAGTAACTGCCCCTGAAGCTCCCAGCCGCGAAGGTTACGCCTTTGATGGTTGGTACCCAGATCTTCCTGATGTCATGCCAGCTGAGGATCTTACAGTTACAGCTCAGTGGACAAGTGCTGCAATGGTGCTTGTCTTCAATACTGAACTTTCTGAAGGAACTACAATAGAACTTCCGCTCAGTGGAAACGTGGTTGTAAGGGTAGATTGGGGAGATGGCAATAGCCAAATCATCCAGAGAGAAGGCATTCATGAACACACGTATGATGAGGAAGGAGAATATGAGGTAACCATTACCGGTACATTAAGCTGGTATGGTTCATACAGGAGCTTTCCGCAGAGTTGCAAATTGGTTAGGGTAAAAACTTTTGGTGATCTGGGTTTAACTTTATTAGTCGGAGCATTTGGAGGTGCCGAAAACCTTCTGGAAGTACCCGCTTCTATTCCACCGAGTGTTACGAATATGCGCCATATGTTTAGTGCTGCAACTTCTTTTAACGGTGATATCGGTTCCTGGAACGTGTCTAATGTTACAGATATGGTGGGGATGTTTAATCGTGCTACATCCTTTAACCAGGACATTGGAACCTGGGATGTGTCGGGTGTTACCAATATGCAGGGGATGTTTTACGATGCTACATCCTTTAACCAGGACATTGGAAATTGGGATGTGTCGGGTGTTACAGATATGAGACTGATGTTTAATGGTGCTACATTTTTTAACAAGAATATCGGTTCATGGGATGTGTCTAATGTTACAGATATGAGCCGGATGTTTTCGGGTGCCTCTTCCTTTAATCAGGATCTTGATGAGTGGGACGTGTCTAAGGTGACGCGTATGCATAATATGTTTGCTCAAGCAACTTCCTTTAATGGTGCTATTGAATCCTGGGATGTGTCCAATGTGACAGGTATGTTTGCCATGTTTGCTTATGCTTCATCCTTTAACCAGGATATCGGTGGTTGGGATGTGTCCAATGTTACTGATATGGGTGGTATGTTTAGTAGAGCCCAACTCTTTAATCAGGATATCGGTGGTTGGGATGTATCGAATGTAACTGATATGAGGGGATTGTTTTCCGGAGATTGGATGGTAAATGCTCGTCACCGTTTCAACCAGGACATTGGAAATTGGGATGTGTCCAATGTGACTAATATGTCATCCATGTTTTCTTATAACGGATCATTCAACCAGGATATTGGGAATTGGGATGTGTCCAATGTGACAAGAATGTCTTCCATGTTTTCTGATGCCTCATCCTTTGACCAGGACATTGGGTCCTGGAATGTGTCTAATGTTAATAATATGAATGAAATGCTGGTAAGAACATCTCTTTCTTTAGAAAATTATGACGCTCTGCTTAATGGATGGGCAGAACTGGCTGAAGTAGAGGAGGGTGGTGTTCAGGAAAATGTGGATTTTCATGCTGGGAACAACAAGTATACTTTAGATGCAGCAGATGCAAGAGAATACCTTATAAGTGTTTTTGATTGGACAATTGAGGATGGTGGCTTAGCAGACTGAAGAGAACAGATCTTTATACTCATGGTATAGTGCGCTCACAGCAGCGAACGCTGCAAAGGGCTTTGTAAAGGATATGATGGCACCCGGTGCACGTTGTTCGTTCCCGTTCCCTAGAAACCTCTGAGAGCAGAAGAAATAATATACCGTTATCCCATGGTCTGCATTTTATCGAGCTCGCCCCTTACAGGAAGAGGAAAACTGTCCTTTCAGGATATTTTCTCCGTGAAGATCGATTAAGAGTGTGTGTCAAAAAACAGAGTGCACCATCAGCCAGGGCAAAAGACGTTTCAGGATACCTGCCTATACCAACGGTAAGCATCCGGTAATAACCATCTATTAACATCTTAAAATAAATACCATATTATCTCTATTATTTTTAATAAAGGAGATGATCATGAACACTAAGCACCTTAGCAGAGAAGGAATTGAGCTTCTGAGTACTACAGAAGTAAGCAGAGTCGTCGGGAGTTTTGTAGAGATAAGAATATTAGCCTTGGTACATTTAAAGGGTGGTTAGGCCGGTACAAAAATGAGAGTTCAAAAACTACAAATAACGAAGCATTTATAAAATTAGCTCCAAACATACAGCAGAATCAAACGCATCTTCAATACCCTGCAACATCTGAACTGACTATTGACCTTAATTCCGGAGCTCGAATCGTATGGCGTGGAACGGAGATCAGTACCTCTGTTTATAGGTTAATTGCAGACCTTAATAAAGGTTGTGTGACATGATCGGTTTTAGCGCATCTACACCTATTTATCTGTGCACAGAACCTTGTGACATGAGGAAGTCATTTGATGGCTTATGTGGTCTTGTTCATAATTATATGGGTAAGCAATCTGTTTCTGAAAATGTTTTTGTATTCGTGAACAGAACGTGCGACCGTATGAAGATATTGCACTGGGACAGGCATGGTTTCTGGTTATACTATAAGAGACTTGAACAGGGACATTTCCAGATTCCTTCTTTTTCTGAGCATCCTCAACCAGATCTGTATTTAACCTATGATCAGCTTTTGATGATACTGGAAGGAATAGATTATACTACAGTAAGAAGAAGAAAACGCTTTACATTATAACTTCTGTGTATTATTTTGGTGTAAATATGAAATCAACAGAAAAAACTATTCCTATTTCACTTTCTGAGTATCAAAACCTGCAATCTACAATAGCTCAACTTCAAAGTGAGCTTTCGTGGCTTAAACGCCAGCTTTTTGGGAAGATATAATAGGTCCCTTTTCTTTGCTTGCTGTTGAAGCAACAGTCTGAAGGATTCCATGACTAAGAATGGATTAAGACACGCCTCTCATCCCACCCAGGGCTCTGCGATGAGCGCACGTGCGTCTGAAGGATTCCATGACTAAGAATGGATTAAGACCAACCAACGTTTTTTAAACATGCCGCCTTCTGCAGGTGAGTCTGAAGGATTCCATGACTAAGAATGGGTGACATAATTACCAATTACCAATGACTAATTACTAAACAAAGAAACGGAAATAGCTTCCTTTCTCCTTTTCCTGCTCAAGGCTCACCGCTCACGGCTCAAAGCTACTACTCGTCTGAAGGATTCCATGACTAAGAATGATTTCAGTGACAAACATCATCGATGGGATAATTTCCGGCCTGGGGTCAACCTGTTGAGTCCGCTAAAATCAACTGACATGAAACGCCGTACTTGTCTTCGAGCCATCCATACCGCTCAATGAAAGGGTATTTATCCCGAGGCATGAGCACCGTGCCACCTTCAGAGAGCTTATTCCACAAACTAACAAGCCGGGCGCGTGCGTCTTTATCATGCAGTGGAACAAAATTTATGAAAAACGAGATGGATGGATTTAATTTGAAGAGATTGCCGGGAGAGATAGCCATAAATTCATACCCAAAAAGTTCAAAAGTGACAGTGTCGGTGTCTCCGGGCGGGGTATTGTGAAGTGTAGTGATGTTTTTAATCATTGAGTTTTTGCCGAAAGCAGACACATAAAAACATCAGCAGCTTCTTTGGCGTTTTCGCCAAAGAAGAGATGGGGAACTATTTTTTTGGGGATTGTTTTTCATAGGGTTGTGATATTCATTTCTAAGTGACTTATGAGTGAAAAAACGAGTTGTGATATTCATTTCTAGGCGACTTAGGAGCAAAAAAACGAGTTGTGAAATTCATTTCTAAGCGACTTATGAGCGAAAAAACGAGTTGTGATATTCATTTCTAAGCGACTTATGAGTGAAAAAACGAGTTGTGATATTCATTTCTAAGTGACTTATGAGTGAAAAAAAGGGTTGTGATATTCATTTCTAAGCGACTTAGGAGTGAAAAAAAGGGTTGTGAAATTCATTTCTAAGTGACTGAGGAGTGAAAAAACGGGTTGTGATTTTCATTTCTAAGCGACTAAGGAGCGAAAAAACGAGTTGTGAGTTTCATTTCTAAGCGACTTATGAGTGAAAAAACGAGTTGTGATATTCATTTCTAAGCGACTTAGGAGTGAAAAAACGAGTTGTGATATTCATTTCTAAGCGACTTATGAGTGAAAAAACGAGTTGTGAAATTCATTTCTAAGTGACTTATGAGTGAAAAAACGAGTTGTGAAATTCATTTCTAAGTGACTTATGAGTGAAAAAACGAGTTGTGATATTCATTTCTAGGCGACTTAGGAGCAAAAAAACGAGTTGTGAAATTCATTTCTAAGCGACTTATGAGCGAAAAAAAGGGTTGTGAAATTCATTTCTAAGCGACTTATGAGCGAAAAAACGAGTTGTGATATTCATTTCTAAGCGACTTAGGAGTGAAAAAAAGGGTTGTGAAATTCATTTCTAAGTGACTTATGAGTGAAAAAACGAGTTGTGATATTCATTTCTAAGTGACTTATGAGCGAAAAAAAGGGTTGTGATATTCATTTCTAAGCGACTTATGAGTGAAAAAACGAGTTGTGATATTCATTTCTAAGTGACTTATGAGCGAAAAAAAGGGTTGTGAGTTTCATTTTTCCTGCATATCCAAATACCACCAGAATATCCCGCACTTTCAGTGCTTGGGATCTTTTTTCGCATCAATACCCGGGGCTGCGCCAGAAGACTGGCTTACCCCGGGCTATTAAATTGCGCGCTTTGAGCGCTTAAGAGTGAGATCAAGGCCAAAGAAAGTATCATCTACAATAGAAGAAGCTCTGTTGAGCAGGAAGGAGCAAGAGAAATGAACAATCCTTCTACAAAAGCCATAGAAGATACAAATTCGTCTGTTAGCCCTGATTAAACCTCTGGGATTTACTATGTAATACCCCGAAGGGGTTATTTATATTAGCCCCAGGTTTCTCTACCTGGGGATCTGGGGAAATGTGGGACGGCAAGACCGCGACACAAGAATTCCAATTCCCTTCCTGCCGAGATCATAGCTCAAGGGTCCCCCCAAACGGGTCCCCTCACGCTTTTACCATTGACGCCCGGGGGTGACCCAATCTATCGCCTTTAGCCCCATAAAATCCTTTTTCCCACAAATCCCAATAGCCATCAACGAATGTTACGCGCTTTCAGCGCTTGGGATCTTTTTTGCGCCCAGGACCCGGGGTTGCGCCAGAAGACTGGCTTACCCCGGGCTATAGAATAACGCGCCTTCAGCGCTTATGAAAAAGATCAAGAGCAAACGATCGGTATTTTCTCGTGTAGTATTATGGAAGAACGAAAAAAATATGGATATATAACAGGAATGGTATTCCCATTCCCCCCTTCCTGCCGAGATCATAGCTCAAGGGTCCCCCCAAACGGGTCCCCTCACGCTTTTACCATTGACGCCCGGGGGAGACCCAATCTATCGCCTTTAGCCCCATAAAAATCCTTTTTCCCATTTCCTATATAGATAATTGAAACACACATGTTAATCACCTCACTCTAAATACCATGTTTATGCGTGTCCTTCGCCTGTGGAAGAAGGGTGGCCAACGGCGGGATGAGGTCCATAGTACGTACACATTCATCTGTTAGCCTGGTTAAACCTATGGTAACTAGTATGTAATACCCCAAAGGGGTTTTCTATATTAGCCCCAGGTTTCTCTACCTGGGGATCTGGGGAAATGTGGGACGGCAAGACCGCGACACAAGAATTCCAATTCCCTTCCTCCCGAAATCATAGCCCAAGGGTCCCCCCAAACGGGTCCTTTCACGCTTTTACCATTGATGCCCGGGGGTGACCCAATCCATCGCCTTTAGCCCCATAAAAATCCTTTTCCCACAAATCTCGATGGCATCAAGAATATCCCGCGCTTTCAGCGCTTGAAGGGGAGATCAAGGCCAAAGAAAGTATCATCTACAATAGAAGTCGCCCTGTTGAGCAGGAAGGAGCAAGAGAAATGAACAATCCTTCTACAAAAACCATAGATCATACAAATTCGGTTTTTAGCCTGATTAAACCGATGGGAATTAGTATGTAATACCCCAAAGGGGATTTCTATATTAGCCCCAGGTTTCCAACCTGGGAAAAATGTGGGACGGCAAGACCGCGAGACAAGAATTCCAAATTCCTCCCGAGATTATAGCCGAAGGGTCCCCCCAAACGGATCCTTCCACTCTTTCACCATTGACGCCCGGGGGAGACCCAATCCATCGCCTTTAGCCCCATAAAAATCCTTCCTTCTAAAAAATCTTCCTAAAATTCAACAATCAGTGTATATCAATTAATAATCACAGACCTTATAAACGCTTCCACCGCTTTTGCGATAGTTACTATCTTACCGTAGTCAATTATGGATAAATTATCTTTAGGGGTATGGGTTATGCTCTGATTATCCATATTATCTATAAACCACTGTGAAGAAATGGCAACAGCCGGTACACCATATTGAACAAAGATACTGTGATCTCCCTGGGGCCAGGGGGAACCTTCCACAATGTCAGGGTGTTTCTTTATGAGAGCCGTAACCTTAGCTTTGAGCTCATGAGGCAACTCAAAGAGTGAAAATGAAATATTACTGCCTTTGTAAGCAGCACCATCAATGTTTATATTCATTAGCATCGATTCAAATTGGCCCTGATTTTTTTCAATGTATTTCATCTGTCCCGGCACAGAATAATAATCTTCGCCGTTAAGGGCAACGATCTCTATCTGTTTATCACCCAAATAGTCTTTCAAAACTTCGGCAAGCAGTAACAGGGCTGTAACACCTGAAGCATTATCAATTGCGCCCGGTGTTCCCTTTTTTGCATCAATATGAGCTGTTACAACAACTCTTTTTGAATTATCGCTACCTTTTTTGCAAACTACATTATACCCTTTGCCGGGTATTCTTTTGGAGTCAGAGGATAACTGTACCTCTTTTCCAACGTGAGGTAAAAGTCGTTTGCCCTCTTCTTCGGTCATATACACTGATGGCACCAAAAAATCCCCATCTTCAATGAGCGGAAAAGGATATACACCTCCGGCCACGGAAGAATTCTTACCTGTTGCGCAAATAATAGCTTTGGGATTACCTTGTTCTAAAAGCGAAACTATTTGCTGATGTTCCTCTGGATTGTAAAATACAAAATTTTTGGGCATCAACTGCTCTTTAGCGATCTCTCCATGCAGCAGCAAAATCTTTCCTTCAAATGTACTGTTCTTTAGCTCTTCAATGGTTGAAACGCTTGTGAGCTGCCTCTTACCCGAAAAGGAGAGTGAGTAGGGACTAACAAGTACGTCATAGCCGGAATTACCAACGGTTAATGTGGCTCCTCCATCAACCCAGTCAATGGCGTCAAATTCCTGTATATCTGTTCTCCAACCAAATGATGACATGATAGTCTTAAAATATCTGGTGGCTTCTCTGTTACCTTCACTACCTATACTTCGTTCCGGAATCTTTTCGCAAAGAGTTTTCATGTAATTAACACTTTTGCTATACAAGTTATCATTCATAGATATCTTATCCTTTGAAGCGCAATATGAAGAGTAGTGGTATCTTTATCAATATATATACAGGCAGTGTATAGGGGAAAAAACTCAGGTGGTTTGGTTGTATAAATGATGCCTCGGATTATTCATTTAAGGCCTTTGTTACCGATAACGGTGAAGGGTACAGAGGGTTTTAATTCAGGTAAGCCCAAATGTCAGCCAGGGGAGGAGTTTTCAAAAAAAATTACGTGGTTGCTTTGCTCAGGTTTAAACTCTTTGTATCCAATCACTTATCATCATGAAGCCTGTGGGGTCACATTGATCATACACCCCCTGATTGGGCGTTAGTAATTAAATGCGTCTGACTATTGAAAAAATAGAAAAAAAGTGTCATATTTAATATGGAAGTATTGTAACCGATTCAAAACTCACCAAAAACAATGAGCCTTATGGATATAATCACACTGGAAAAAGTTTCCAAGGTCTACCGCAAGGGGTTTAAGGGCACTGCAGTTTCTGCAGTGAGTGATGTTACCTTCAGTGTTGCCCAAAACCGTATTACCGGATTTGTGGGTCCCAATGGTGCCGGTAAAACCACTACAATAAAGATGATTATGGGGCTTGTTGCTCCCAGCAGGGGAACGATAAAGATTCGTTCCGTGGATGCATCACAGCCTAAAGCACGCCAAAACGTTGCTTACGTATCTGAGCAGCCCTATTTTTACCGCCATCTCTCGGTGGCCGAATCACTCAGGTTTGTTTCTGAGCTTCTGGACATCGAAAAGGGCAAGATTGCCGGTGAGGTCAAAAGGGTTCTTGATATCGTTGAGCTGAGCGGAAAAGAGAAGCTTAAGATCAGGGAGATGTCAAAGGGGATGCAGCAGCGTCTGAACATGGCATGTGGATTACTGGGTGATCCTGACCTGCTTATACTTGATGAACCGATGAGCGGGCTTGATCCACCTGCCAGAAGATTATTCAGAAACCTGTTTAAGAGGTTAGGCAATGAGGGTAAAACGATCTTTTTCAGCACCCATGTGCTTGAGGATATAGAGGTGGTGTGTGATGATGTGATTGTGCTTGATGGTGGTAAACTAAGGTACACCGGTAGGGTTGATGCGCTTCTTGAGCGTGGATACCTGGGCTCTGAGCTTTTGGTTAAAGAGCTTGGAGAGGAGTTGCAGCAGGATTTGAATAGCCGTGGGTGGAACAGTACGATAAACCCCGATGATACATGGATGATTTTTGTGCCGGGAGAGAAAGAGCTGATGAGTTGTCAGGAGCTACTGCACTCTAAGGGGATCTACTGTCACTCAATACAAAAACGGACAATGCCCCTCGAAACCCTTCTTTATGGATCAACTGCGGAGAAAAATTCATGAAAGTGCTCTCAATTGTAGCATCAAATACCTTTAAGGAGACCATTCGCAACAAGGTACTCTATAATATTTTGCTTGTTGCTGGCGTGGTGCTTCTTCTGTCTATCTCATTTGGGGACCTTTCGGTCTTTTCACGTATTCAGGTAATGACCGATTTTGGGCTTGCAACCATGTCCCTTACCGGGCTGCTTTTGGCTGTTTTTATCGGTGTAGGGATGCTTGGAGTAGAGATCAGTACCAAAACCGTGTACGGGGTCATTACCCGGCCTGTTGGAAGAGCTTCCTTTATATTGGGTAAATTTACCGGGTTGTTTCTCACTCTTTTGCTTAACTTTCTTCTTATTGCCGCTGTTTTTATGATAGCGATTCAGACAATGGGAGGGAGTATTAACGCAGGGATCGTTTCGGCAGTTTTTCTTATTCTGGTCGAAATGGCGGTGATCGTTTCGGCTGCGATCTTTTTCTCAACCTTTACAACACCTACTCTTGCCGCCATATTTACACTCGCTTTCTATGCAGCCGGGCATCTGAATAACCTTGTATCGCTGAGTGCACAGCAGTCAATGGGTGCTTTCCATTCCTTTGTTCTTAGAATGGTTCACTATATATTACCGAATCTTGACCACTTTAATATCAGAACAATGGTCGTGTACGGGATGCCGGTACCTGAGGGACATATCTTTTTTACCTTTCTTTATGGTGTATTTTATACTGCACTGTTATTAATTCTTTCCGTTTGGCTTTTTGGCAGAAAGGATTTGTAGGGGTGAAAAAAACGATCTGTTTAATTACAGCGGCTCTTATTGTGTTCTCTGCCACCGTTAAAACACAGAACCATCTGACTAAGATAAATGGCAGTGAACCCAAGCCCGAAAGTATGGCTTTTTTACCGGGCAGCGAACGTGTTAAGCCCTTCTTTTTGGGTTTTCATGATACCTTTGCTCATTATTTATGGATAAGAACGGTGCTCTATTTTGGTGCACAGCATCAGACCGACAGAGATTACGCCTGGCTTATACAGAAACTTGATATTATCACCCGTTTACACCCACACTTTTTCCCGGCCTATGAATTCGCAGGGCTTCTTGTGCCTGAGGTGTGTAACAACCCCGATGCAGCGAGGGTTATTATGGAGCGGGGAATGATTCATCTTTCTCAGGAAAGGTGGCAAATTCCCTTTTATCTTGGAATGCTTTATTTCAGATACTATGATGATCCTGACAGGGCAGCGGAATATTTCACCATTGCTACACAGGTGCCCGGTGCTCCATCAGAGAAACTGGGTACTCTTGCAGCCTCTTTTTATCAGCGTTCGGGAAGAAAAGAGACCGGTGTGGCGCTTCTTTACTTCTTATACGAAACCGCAGATAGCCCCGAAGTGAAAAGGCACATTGAAGAGCGGTTGGTAACACTGCTTGAAGAGTAACAGAATCGCTGAGTTTGCGGGTAAAATCAGATGACCGTATTTTGGGTTTCTGTTTGATTTTCAGGTACGATATCTATGAATCGGTACATGATAATAGTTTGTCTATTCGTTTTCAGAAAACTCCATACTGAGAAGATGTTTTCCAAAGTGTCTGATTCCGATAAGGCCTAAGGGAGCAGTAATCATTATTGATAGCACTGCAAGCGCCAGAATCGTCTCACCATGTTCGATTCCCATCGATAACGCGACACCACCCAGTGCAGCCTGAACAGTTGCTTTTGGTGTATAGGCGATTGCGCAGAACAATCGCTCCTTAAAAGTGAGTTCAGACCACGAAGTGGCAAAAAGAACTGATGCAGCGCGAAACAGTACCCCCAGAAAGATAATCAATAATCCTTTACTACCAGCATCGAGAGCAACAAGTGGGTCAACAGATATTCCGATAAGAACAAAGAGTACTATTTCCGCAAACACCCACATTTTTGAAAGTTTGAAAGAAAGCTCATGTGCGATTTTTTCCTGTTTTTCAAGTAGAATAAACCCAATTGTCATAACCCCCAGTAAAGAGGCCATATGGAGCCAGTCTCCAATCTGCACCAGCATTACGGCGATCATCAGCAAAATGAGTGTTTTTTCGGTTGCTCTTATATCGGCACCTTTTCTTCTAAAAAGCCAGACCAAAGTGAAACCAATCACGATGCCACTTATAATTCCTGTCACCAGAGCAAAAGGAACAGAGAGTAAAAATCTGGTTAAATTAACCTGGTTGGCTGTGAGCGACTGAAGAAAGACTGTAAAGACAGTGATAGCAAAAACATCATCAATACTTGCTCCGGCCAACACGATCGTTGGAACATCGTTTTTTTTGCCATACCCTTTATCCTTAAGGTCGAGCATAGATGGCACCACCACCGCCGGGGATACCGCAGCCAGCATAAATGCGGTAAGACCCGCAATGGGCCACTGAAAACCAAAAAAATAATGGATCAGGACAGTTAACACCGTGCCCTCTACTATGCAGGGAATAAAAGCCATCAGCAGGGCAGTGACCCCGGTTTTTTTTAATGTACTTTTTTTAATTCCCAGGCCAGCCCGTAAAAGAATAATAATCAGGGCCATAGATTTTAAAAAAGGCTCAATTGCAGATAACTGGGGTGGGAGATAGTCACTCCATAAAAAGCCGATTACAAGGCCCCATACGACCATGCCCAGTACAGATGGCAGGCCGGCTTTGGAAAATGACTTTCCTACTAACCATCCACCCATGAGTATAAGGACAACTAATATATTAAAAGGCATAGAAAGCTCTGGTAGAAATGGTGTTATCTTTAAATGATCACGTTGCAACCTTGTAAGGAGCTAAAATACTATCTAAAGGTGTTTCTTTCAAGATAGGGTTGTGTGAATGGAGTGGTTTCGTACTGATAAAAAATAGGAGCTCCGGGTGCGATGAATCTTTTGCAGTAGCTATCAAAACTATGGTTTTGGGAGGCAATTTTGATATTGTAAGGCGAAAAAAAAGTGATGTAATGAAAACTCGTCCTTGTTTTGGTCGCATCTAGTCCCGATTAGTTTCCAACTCATTGTAAAACAAAGATTTTCTCCTTTGAGTTGATTGTAATAAGAGGCATTTATACTATTTGAGTTGTATTCTCTTAACATAACATCAGGAAAAACTAAAAGCGTAAAACTGAAAACTGTAGTAAAATTATAGTATTACATTTAACAATTCAAACAAATCACCAGTGATAAAAAGTTTTTTGGAGAGGTAAGACTTTGTTTTAATTAGGGATAAATGTAATTTATCAGATTTAGAATGCTCATTGATGATATCTTTATAGATAACGGTCGGAGAATTGATGGAATTATTCGAGAAGAATACATTTGCAGGTATTACGCTTAAAAATCGCATAATCCGTTCTGCAACACACGAAGGGCTGGCAAATGAGCATGGCAGGCCACTTGAGCCGCTTATAGACCTGTATGAACAGATTGCAATGGGCGGGGTAGGAATGATCATAACCGGCTATGCAGGGATTCTAAAAAGCGCGAGATCCTGTTCAAACATGGCGGTTTTTGACAGTGATGAACAGGTCGCTATATACAAAAAAATTATTACTACTGTTAAAAAACACCACACACCGATTATGCTTCAGATTGGGCATGCTGGTGGATTGGGAGCAAAAGAACTTGTTGGGAAGCATCCGGTTGCTCCTTCTAAAAGATGTTACAAAATAAACCACAGTACCTCTGTTGAGCTTACCGCAAAAGAGATTGAAGAGCTTATAGCCATTTTTGTTTCATGCATTTTTCGTGCAAAAAGGGCTGGTTTTGATGGTGTGCAACTACTTGCCGCACACGGATATCTTCTTTCCGAATTTCTTTCACCTTACCTAAACAGACGCAAAGACAAGTGGGGCGGATCGACTGAAAATCGCTTTCGTATAATAAAGGAGATATTAACCCGGTCAAGAGAGAAGGTTGGCACTTTTCCAATCATTATAAAAATAAGCGGAAATGATGAGCAGAAGGGGGGAATGAATCCCGAAGAAGCAGTAGCTGTAGCAAAGTTGCTTGAGCTTTCTTCATGTGATGCAATTGAAGTATCATGTGGCAATGGGAATCTGTTTGAAACAGTGCGCTGCCAAAGTATCCCCTATGAAGTTTTGTATAAGGTGGTACCTGGGTTACACAATGTCCGGGGGTTAAAAAAGAGTATTATTAATCTGTTTGTAAAAAAAAGGTTCAAACTGCACAGAGAGATAAAAGACTATAATGTTGAGATCGCGGAACAAATAAAAAAAGCGGTTTCTGTACCCGTTATCTCTGTTGGTGGTATACGGGAGTTAAGGTCAGCCAATGAAATAGTTGAGTCGGGTAAGTCTGATTATGTAGCTCTGTGCAGACCTTTGATCAATGAACCGGATCTACCAAAGAAGTGGAAAAAAGGTGAACAGTCTGTTTCAAACTGTATCGATTGTAACTACTGCTTGCTGGCTTGTGTTAAAAAACCACTTCAATGTTACAGGGGTAAGCTTCCCGAAGATTTTTGTTCGTGAAAGAAAAACTTTGAACCATATATCTGATTTTGAAAAACTGTTATGGTTGCCATAGCAGATCACAAAGGTGATATGATTGTTAAGAACTGCCGTTTCTGTAATTTAGATCCACTACCATCCAAATAATGTAAAATTTTTGCAGAAGCTGCTTTTTTTTGTGGTTATGGATATAAGTTCTTTCAGATTTCAACAGTCTGTTCACACATTTGTCTTTACATATTTTACGGTTAACCCTCTCTTACAGAAAGATAAAAAACGCAGAGTCACCGAGAACGCAGTAAAAAAACGCGTTAGTCAGAGATGAGGCATAGAGAGGAAAAAAATGCACTCTCTTTCCCCTTTCCACCCTCAGGCACCTCTATCGACCTCTGTATTTTAAATTCCCCATCAATAGAAGCTTCGCTGTTAGGTCAAATATTTTTTAAACCCTATGGGATGAATGTGATTTAGATCTGTTTCATCACTATATATAATAGTATGATTTGGGAGACATTTTTTATAATAACAATAAATTTATTTGACGTACCATGTCCAAAAACTATATTTTATTTCGAAATGCGACAAGCATCACTCATTTTTATTCTCACAGAACATTGATCTAAAATTAAAATTCCCTTTTTTACATTACCTAAATACACCTTTTAAACTAAAGGAGACGCTGTTATGCGTGTAGCTCTTTTTTCATGGGAATCTCTACACTCAATCAATATTGGTGGTTTGGGTGTTCATACCACAGAACTTGCCGCCGGCCTTGAACGCAGGAACCATGAAGTACATGTCTTCACCCGCCGCAAACCGGAGCAGAGCTATTATGATCGGATCGATGGAGTGCATTATCACCGCATCGATCACGGAATCAGTGATAATTTTGTGGAAAGTATGGACTGGATGTGCCAGGCTATGGCTCACAGGTTTTACGAAGTAACATCTCTGATCGGAAAATTTGAGCTGGTGCATGCTCATGATTGGTTAACAGGTAATGTACTTAAATACATCACCGATGGATTTGGAACACCTTCTGTTCTGACAATGCATTCGACTGAATATGGTCGGGATGGCAATATTTTTCATGATGGTTTTGCCAGATGGATAAGAGACACCGAATATGCTGCCTGTAATCATGCAAGCGTGATTATTTCTGTGAGTGGTTTTCTCGCTAATGAGCTTCAGCGCATATACCAGGTGCCGCACTGGAAGATTCATGTGGTTCCAAATGGAATATCTTATAACGCCTTTGATGGGTTTCTTGAGCCCGGTTCTGTAAAGGCACGTTATGGTATCGACCCTCTTGATCCCACTATCTTTGCTGCCGGGAGAATGATTGTTCAAAAGGGTATGGATCTGTTAGTGGAAGCGATACCCATGGTGCTTGGTTATTTCCCTTCTGCCAAATTCATCATTTCGGGAGATGGGCCGGAAAAAGATTTAGTTGTAAACAGAGCTGATGAGCTTGGAGTAACTCATGCTATTCGTTTTCTTGGCAGCGTCTCCAGAGGTGAATACAGTGAACTGATGCGATCTGCAGATATTCTGGCCTTACCCAGTCGAAACGAACCCTTTGGGATAGTAGCACTGGAAGCATGGGCGGCAGGAAAACCGGTTGTGGCAACAAGTGCTGGTGGTCCAACGGAATTTATTTGGCATGATGTTAATGGGTTTTTAGTCGATGCTAATCCTGGTGGTTTGGCACATGGTATCGGTTCCCTTTTAGCGGATCACGACCACTGTCGTGCGCTGGGGCGCAATGGACGGGTTGCGGTTGAAGATAAGTATAATTGGAATACCGTGGCAAGCTATACTGAAGGTGTTTATCATGCAGCTTTGAACTAATCAGTACAATTCATTAAGTAACACCAAAGATCGGGGAGAAAACGTGGTAAATACGTTGATTACCCGGTCTTTTCCTACCCAAAACTGCTATCACAACCTGAGTACTCCATACCGGAATATCAAATACTTCAATAAAAATGAATCCATATTTGCTGTTTATAATCTTGAACTATAACCATTTACAATAAAATTAGCATTATGTAGTTTTTTCAAAATGCCGCCAAAAACATATCTGCTATACATATTTTTACTTTCCAAAAAATCGGGGTGAAAATGGAAGACAAGGACGACGAGAAGGAATTAAAACGGAAACTATTTCAAAGAATATCCAGAATAGAGAAAAATGCGCGGTCGAAGGCCATAAAGGACAGAAAACCTTTTCAGGGCCTGCAGGTCAAACCTACAGCATCCTTTTTCGATGATTCCAAAAGAAGAGAACCCGGGGAGAATAACTGGACGGGTATAGGGTTCGATGTTAATCTGTGGGTCACTATGATCTCAGTAGCTTTTTTGACTGTATTTATAGGGCTGGTACTTTCTTTTCGCCAGCCTGCAGAAGTTTTTTTTGGACGTGCGTTCGAAATAATCACCCATAATTTCGGCTGGTTTTTGATACTTACGGTAAATGTACTTATTATAGCTGCTTTCTTTTTTGCATTCAGTCGTTTTGGCAAAATTAGGATTGGGGGGAGAGATGCACAGCCTGAGTTTTCCACTCTGGCCTGGTTTTCAATGCTTTTAAGTGCAGGGATGGGTATCGGCCTGATGTTTTGGAGTGTGGGGGAGCCCATAACCCACTTCCATGTTCCATCCCCTCTGTTTGAAGCGATCGAAGCATTAACTCCCGAAGCCGCTCAGGCTGCCATGGGGGTAACGTTTTTTCATTGGGGGCTTCATCCCTGGGGCGTTTACTCGGTGGTCGCGCTGGGGCTTGCATTTTTTGCCTTTAACAGAGGGCTTCCATTAACTATACGATCAATATTTTATCCTCTTCTTGGGGAAAAGATATATGGCTTCTGGGGTGATTTAATTGATATCTTCTCAGTTCTGGCTACATTAGTTGGCCTGGCTACTTCTCTGGGACTGGGAGTTGCACAGGTAAATGCGGGGCTTAACTATCTGTTTGGTATTCAAATTACTCTATGGGTGCAAATTGTACTTATCGCTTCAATTACAGCAGTTGCCACGGGGTCGGTTATCCTGGGACTTGATGGTGGTGTAAAGAGGCTCAGTAAACTAAATATGGGGCTGGCGGCTCTTTTTATGGTATTCATTGTTATAACCGGACCAACCGTTTATGTTTTAGGAGGGTTTACTCAAAATATCGGGTATTACTTTGGAACTCTTGTACATTTGAGCTTCTGGACCGAAACATTCAGAGACACAAACTGGCAGGGGCTATGGACGGTTTTTTACTGGGCCTGGTGGATATCCTGGTCACCATTTGTAGGAATGTTTATAGCCAGGATTTCCAAAGGCAGGACTGTGAGGGAGTTTATTATAAGTGTAATGTTTATTCCGACACTCCTTTCCTTCGTGTGGATGTCTGTTTTTGGAGGATCGGCCATTTTTCTGGAAACTACCGGGGAAGCGCAAATATATGCTACCGTCACGGAGGACGTATCGACCGCCCTGTTCCAAATGCTTGCTCATTTCCCCTTGCCGTTGCTTCTCTCTTTTATTGGAATCCTATTGGTGGTAGTGTTTTTTATAACATCTTCAGATTCCGGATCATTGGTGGTTGACCATTTGACTTCAGGAGGAAAACTGAATTCACCTGTACAGCAAAGAGTATTTTGGGCTATAATGGAGGGAATCATAGCTTCTGTTCTTCTGGCTGGAGGTGGATTAACTACTCTTCAGACTGCTTCTGTTGCCACGGGGCTTCCCTTTGCCGTTATTCTTTTGTTTATTGTGTATTCGCTTTACCTTGGTCTTTCTCAGGAACATCACATAAATGAAACGGTGGAAAATGAGGTAGAAGAGTTCCTGGAGAAAGAACGCCTTACAAATATCGTTGAAGAAACGATAAAGGATGATGAAGGTGAAGAGGCTTCAGAGAACGATGAACCAGGAGATGAGTGACTATAGTTATTAGAAATTGATTACTCACTATGGTACAATCTTATGTTTGATAGCAATGTGCCAGGGTGAACTAATCAAGTGGTGGGAAGCAACGCATACAAAACCGTTTTCGAATATACCCAGATGAGGAGAATGTTTTCATGACAGGCAATATATCTAATGATGCCTCTGGCCTTGCTCATATGATATGTGAACTGTCCTTGGCGCGGGACCTTGAATCAATTATGAAAATCGTGCGAAAAACCGCGAAGAGCTTCACCGGTGCTGATGGCGCAACATTTGTTTTATGCGAGGATGATAATTGCTTTTATGCCGATGAGGAAGCAATTGAGCCTTTATGGAAAGGGCAAAGGTTTCCAAAGTCGAGCTGTATCAGTGGATGGGTGATGGAGCACAAGAAAGCGGTTGCTATCAGAGATATTTATGCCGACGACAGAATACCCCATGATGCTTACCGGCCTACTTTTGTAAAAAGTTTACTCATGGTTCCGATAAGGAGTATGGATCCCCTTGGTGCAATAGGTGTTTATTGGGCCAAAGAGCATTTGGCTTCGCCTAATGATAAGAATAATCTACAGGCTATTGCCGATGCGACCGCTATCGCGATTGAAAATGTTCGGGTGAATTCACAGTTGGAACAGCAAATAGACAATCTTACTGATGAACGTCGAAGACTTGAAGATATAATAGAAGGAACACGCGTAGGTACATGGGAATGGAATATCCAAACCGGAGAAATTATTGTCAATGATAGATGGGCCCAAATTCTTGGCTATAATCTAAAGGAATTACTTCCTGTTAGTAGAAGCTCCTGGGAAAAGGTGATTCACCCGGATGATTTTGAACTGTATAATAAGGCCTTGGAAGGCCATCTTTCAGAAAATGATAAGTACTTTGAATGTGAATACAGGGTAATGCACAAAAATGGAGACTGGATCTGGGTTTTGGATAGAGGGAAAGTTCTAAGCAGATCAGGTGATTCTACACCGTTACTTATGTATGGAACCCGTACAGAAATATCTGAACGTAAACAAATGATTGAAGCGCTGCAGAAAAACAAGGCCTTTTTACAAGCTGCGTTAGATAATAGCCACGCGGGGATTGCGATAGCGGATGCTCCTGATGGTAAATTACGTTATGTTAATAAAGCCGCAATGGATATTCGAGGTATACCGGCAAATTATTCTGTAAATAATATAACCATAGACAATTATGTTGAAAGCTGGCAAATATATCATTTCAACGGAAATCCTTACCAAAAGGATGAAGTACCTTTGGCACGAGCTATTATCTACAGTGAAACTTGCAGTAAGGAGTTTGTTATTAAACGTCCTGATGGAGAAAAAAGAATTGTGTGGGCTAATGCTGCTCCAATACTTGGAACCTCCGATAAAGTAGAGGCGGGGATAGTCGTTTTTCTCGATATAACGGAGAACAAACGCATGAGTGAGCGTCTTCGACAAGCTGAGAAAATGGAAGCAATCGGAACGCTTGCCGGGGGCATAGCTCATGATTTCAATAATATTTTAGGTGGCATCATCGGCTATGCAGATTTGTCACTGGATGATGTTGAGCCTCAAAGCAGGCTTGCTAAAAATATTCACTGCATTCTAAAGGGAGGCGAACGTGCTAAGAATCTGGTGAATCAGATACTTAACTTTAGTCGTCGTGGTAATGACGAGAAGACACCTCAGTATCTTAGTCCACTGATTAAAGAAGTTATTGAATTACTCAGGGCAAGTTTACCATCATCCATTATTATTGAAAGTAATATCAAAAAAGACACGTGTCCCATTTGGGCTAACCCTACACAAATTCATGAAATAGTGATGAACTTGTGCGCCAATGCTGCCTATGCAATGCAAAACGAAAAGGGACTTCTGGAAGTGATCCATGAGGAGAAGTCGTTTACTGAAAAAATCACCGGGAGAGCGGGGACAGTTCCTCCGGGAGTTTATTCTGTTATAACCATACGTGATAACGGATGTGGTATGGATACCGATACACTTAAGCGGGTATTTGATCCATTTTTTACCACCAAAACTCAGGGTGAAGGAACTGGAATGGGCATGGCTGTGCTCTTCGGTATAATTCAGAGTCATCGGGGAACAGTCAGAGTTGAAAGTACATTGGGAAAAGGAACTACTTTTCGTGTCTATTTGCCTAAATACAAAAAAGATGTATGTGCTTCGTGTACCCCAGAGGAAAACAGGCCTGTAAGTCAGGGAACAGGGACTGTTTTGTTTGTTGATGATGAAGAATTGATGGTGAAAATGGCTGAAGAGATGCTCAGTGATCTTGGCTATACAGTTATCACTTTTAACAACTCTTTTGAAGCCCTTGGTGCTTTTAAGAAAACCCCTGGAATGTTTGATTTGATTATAACTGATCAAACAATGCCGGTTTATCCCGGTGTTGATTTTGCCAGGGAAATCCGAAAAATTAAACCCGATATACCTATTATTTTATGTACCGGATACAGTAAGCTTGTAGATGAACAAAGTGCAATGGATGCTGGTATTGATGCGTTAATATTCAAACCGTTTAGAAAACGAAGTATTGCACAGCTAATTAGCGAGGTATTGCAGAAGAAAGGTGAATCTTAATGCCAAAGGTAATGATAATTGATGATGATGAGCTCTTTAGAGGTATGCTTTTGCAAATGATGGAACGGGAAGGCATCGATGCCGTCGGGACTTTTAATGGGAAAGAAGGGCTACAAATAATTGATTCATACCAACCAGACCTCATTATAACTGATATTGTAATGCCGGATAAAGAAGGATTGGAAACAATAATTGAACTACGCCAACATTACAAACATATTCCGATTATTGCTGTTTCCGGAGGAGGAAAAGTTCACCCGGATGTCTATCTGTCAACAGCAAAACAATTTGGTGCAAACTATGCTTTCTCCAAGCCCCTAAATAGAACCGAATTTCTTAGTGCTGTAATTAAGTGTTTAGGTAAAAGAGCTTAATGATAGGGTCAACAAAAAATATTATGAATTCAAAAGTTGTTATTTTTATTTGCATCTGTTTATCAGTAGCTTTCAATCTGTTTGCAGGTAATTGTATCGATAAAGAAACAAGTACTACAGTGACTATAAAAGGACTGTATAAAGCGCCAGAATCAGTTCATAACGGTAATACCACCATACTAAAGGGGGCTATGGATGGAGAGTATGTTGAAGTTAATGTCCAGGGAGTCATAAAGGATTTTGTACTGATTAATTTAAAATGGGATGATTGCAGCCAGGAGTTGATTGAGACAGATATTGTTCATAGAATTGATACGGTGCGCAATGAAACTGTAGTTATAAAAACCTTTATGCCTGAGGGGATACCTTCAGAGAAAATAAAGTGGAAGAATACATCGGGAAAGGAACATGAATTTATCATTCATGAAGATGGCAAGAGTAAAAACCTTTGGAAATTTCACTTGGAGTAGAACATCAATCGTTATAAAACTGGCAGAGGGCAGGGACATGTCGATAACCATTAGAAAATGAAACGGAAGATGATTACAGGCAGGTAGAAAACCTAACGCGTGAGGCTTTTTGGAATCTGTATGATCCTGGCTGTGATGAGCACTATCTGGTCCATGTTATGAGAGAACATCCAGACTTTTTGCCGGAGTATGGCTTTGTTGCAGTTGTTGATGACAGGGTTGTGGGTAACATCATGTATGCCAGATCAAAACTAATCGATGAAAATGGTTTTACCCTTACTACTTTAACATTTGGACCAGTTAGTGTACTGCCTCAATACCAAAGAAAAGGTATTGGTTCGGCTTTGATTCGTCACACAATTAAAAAGGCTGTTTCTGACAATTATAAAGCAATTGTTATAGAAGGGCATCCGCATAATTACTGTGTACATGGCTTTAAATGCTCAAAAGATTTTTCTGTTAGTGACAGTGAAGGGAAATATCCCTACAGTCTTCTGGTCCTTGAATTGGAAAAAGGTTCTCTTCAGGGGAGGCAATGGAGATACTATCCCAGTGAAGTCTACCAAATAGATACTAAGGCTGCAAAGGTGTTTGACAACACTTTTCCCAAAAAGAAAAAAGAGTATAAGTATACTCAGGAGTTGTTTTCTATTTCGAGCAGGGCTTTTGTAGGGGAGTGAATTCACCGAAAACTTAAGCAATATCCTTAAGGATACATGATATCATCTCCATATTCACTTTGATAGTATAAGAGGGGATGATAATTAATACAATGGGGCATTTTAAGCTAAAACAGTGGGAGTAATCAGTGACACTGTTCTCATTAGTTCTTTCCTTGTTCATATGCCCATTCCTTACCCTCAGCTGTTGAATTCGGATTATTAGCAATGCGCCCGGTTGTTACATGTTTCTTTCAGATGTACTCAAATCAGCATTATACAAACATACAAATTGAACACCACTATTCATTTGATTATATTATTCAGTGTAATTATCACTAAGGGATCGCTTTTAAGAGAACAGGGGTAATAGATGGAAAACCAATTTTTCAATGCACACCATTCGCCTATGGGGGCATTTGCTTCATTCACATTGGGTCATGCGGGGGCCTGCGGCGGGCTTGGAATGGAGCTGAGCGGACCTGCAAATCAAAATGTTTATATCGGGCTGCAATCAAAGGATTTTAAGACCTTTTCTATGATGCCTTTCTTTGCATCGGCAAAAAACATGAGAGAAAAATTCGACAATCAGGCACAAACTACTGACTCAAAACCAAACCAAATTCACTCTTTCCCATCTACTGCTATAAAGCGTAATTATGCTCTGTGTACAGATAAATGGCAAGCTGAAGATTTAAGCTTTGAGATCTTTTCTCCCGTCCACGCTATACCGGATCCGGACACTGCATCTCATAACGAACTAAAGAACGCTATCATACCAGCCGTTTTTGCAGAAATTACCGTAGATAACCGGGCGTGTAGTACAGAGCGCAAAGCTGTATTTGGGTTTGAAGGAAACGATCCGTATACCGCAATGCGCCAGTTAAATAAAACATCGGATAACCTCACCGGAATCGCCCAGGGCCGTCAGTATGCAATATGTACAATAGATAATAATACACAATCAGCCCAGGCGTTCTCTATTGATGAGATCTGTTTTCCCGAAACTGAAAACAACTACTCCTTTGGTCTCGGTACCACTGCTGCGCTGGTAATGACTGCTCCCGCGGGGAAAATATCTACCTGGAGGTTTGCTGTATGTTTTTACCGGGGTGGAATAGTAACCACGGGTATTGACACAGCCTACTATTATACCAAATTTTGGAACCAAATAGAGGAAGTAGCGCTCTATGGGTTATCTAATGTTGAGATGTATAAAAAAGCAGCTCTGGACGGTAACCGATTACTGGAGAACTCCACTCTTTCTGAGGAAAGAAAATTTATGACCGCTCATGCCATAAGAAGTTATTATGGAAATACAGAGCTTCTCATAAGTGAAAACAGACCTGTTTGGGTAGTAAATGAAGGTGAGTACCGAATGATAAACACCTTCGACCTTTTTGTCGATCAGCTCTTTTTTGAGATGAAGATGAATCCCTGGACTGTTCGAAATGTTCTTGACTTGTATGCTGATCCCGATAAATACAGATACCGTGATATGGTAAAACTGCCTGAATCCGAAAAAAAGTTTCCGGGTGGAGTAAGTTTTACCCATGATATGGGGGTTGCAAACTCATTTTCCCGCTTCGGGCATTCAGCCTACGAACTTGAAGGTATTGATGGGTGTTTTTCTCATATGACCCACGAACAGCTTGTTAACTGGGTGCTGTGTGCCGGGGTCTACGCACACGCTGCTTCAGATACCAAATGGGTTAATAAGCAAATACCTCTGTTAGTTGAGTGTCTTAAAAGCATGGTTAATCGTGATCACTATGATGAAAATCTCAGAGACGGGGTGATGGATCTTGATTCCGCCAGGACTGCAGGCGGTGCGGAAATTACTACCTACGATAACGTTGATTCATCTCTGGGACAGTCCAGAAGAAACACCTATCTGGCTGTAAAGTGCTGGGCAGCTTATATACTCCTTGAAAAAATGCTTAATTCAAAGCAAAAAGAGATGTCTGAGTTGGCTTCCCTGCAGGCTCATAAGTGTGCTCAGACAATTCTTAGCTATAAACAGGGCGATGAATCTATACCCGCTCTGCTTGAAAAAGGAAATAAGTCGGTTATTATTCCTATCATTGAAGGCCTGGTATTTATAGATGTTTGTTGCAGAGAGGTTCTTAGAGACTCCAGGTACAGTGAATTTGTGGAAGCGCTGGCTGCTCACTGCAGGGCTGTTCTTAAAAAGGGAGTCTGTCTGTTTGATGATTCCGGATGGAAGTTGTCTTCTACAAGTGACAATTCCTGGTTAAGCAAAATTTATCTGTGTCAATATATTACAGAGAACATCTTTGGAATGGATGCAGATATTGAGGCTGACAAGGCCCATATCGGGTGGCTGCTTAATTCTCAAAACTCATATTTTGCATTCAGCGATCAAATGAACCGGGGAAAAGTATGTGGAAGCAGGTACTATCCAAGAGGTGTAACTGCTGCTCTTTGGCTTGATTAGTGAAGAGAAAAAAAGAGAGGTGATTGTTACTTCTCTTTGCTTTCTATTCGTGTCTTGCAATCATTGAGTTTTCTTTACCACGACTGTTCTCTTCCAGTACTTTTAAAAGATAATTTAAATGATCACTTAACAGAACTACGTTATTATAATCATCATTTGTTGTTGAGTCAACCTCATCAATGGTTAACGTCTCAAACTCAGCCATGATCTGCTCAATTTCTTCCAGAAGTGGTTCTGTTTCATTTATAACCTTTGTAACCCTTACTTCAAAATTGTCTTCCGGTAATACTGTGTTTTTTTGGGCTTCTCCCACCATTATAATCGCTGAGCTGACAGTTAGCATGATAATAGTAGCAATTGTTTTTCTCATAGGCATCTCCACTGCTAATTATGAATTTGTAGTGAATAAGACAGTATCAACATTTATACCCAAGATCATAAGTAATTGTATTATAGCAAAATGCAATAAAACATCCTGAAATAAATTGTCTTTTTTTGTGGCGCTTAGACTACCGACCAATCATTATACACTACTTTTCAGTATCTGTCACGCATATTTAACTATCGTGCTTAGGCTTTTAGCATATAAACTGAAGCAGAAAACAGCGGGGTTTTTGTAAATGAGGATTGATCGCTTTGGCTTTTGGATAGGTTAATAGCTTGAATTTGTGTATAGTAAGGTACTGAACAGCAAGGGGGGGTAATGAGCTAAGGCTTAACGGTTGTAGAGAATTATTTTTGTCCAAAATAGAATAATATAACCGAGTGTAAGTCAATAAGGTATCTTACTTACCGACTACACCATTTATTGAGACCTTTGGACGTGGATCCCCAATCCGTTCTAAAAAGGAGCCGGAGTAAGATGTAGATCTGTATATAATCAAACAATTCCGTGTCCCTTAATCGGGAGACAGGGACGGATGTTGTGTAGAATAATTATAACTCTTAATAATGCCAAAGCGTCAGTTACATTTATATTGAACTGTGGCTTTGGCATTTACATCTCTTCTTGATTACTAATTTATACTGTTTGAGTATTGCACGAGCAGGTCAAGAATTGCATCTCTGTTGTTAGCATTTTGGTTAAGAATAATCACAAATGGTCTGTTACCATTGGGAGATGGGATGTAGCCGGCATAGTTATAAACACCCGTAAGAGTACCTGATTTTGCGAGCGCATTTCTGTGCGAGGGCAAAAGATCAGCGATGTCTTTTCGCTCCTCAAGTATTCCAATCATTACATTGGCGGTAATAGTATTGCTTCTGGATATCCCTGATCCTTCATGCATCATCAGTTCCTCAGGGCTTATTTGTAATGAATTTCTTATGTAATCTTCAAAAACCTGACGTCCTTTTTCCAGAGTGGCAGGATAGCCCATCTTTTCTGCTCCAATGGTTAAAAACAGCTGATTGGCAATGAAATTATTGGAATATTTCTGAAGTCCCCGTGATATAGTTGTAAGATCGTTGGAGTTTAGATGTGTGTAGAAAAGGTCCCATGAAGGATCAATCGAAGAAAATGAAACAGTTTGGTTCTCGACCTCAATCCCTGCTCGCTCAAAAATCGCAATAAAGAGCTCACCAGCATAGCGCAGGCAGTCATTCATGTCTGAAGAGAGGTTGATCCTTTGTGTGTTTCCTGGTTCAATGCTTTGTGCTTTTGCGAGTGCAAGGGGAGTTAATGGCGTTACTTCCTCAGCTGAGCTTATTTGCCCATTGGCGCTCCTGGTGAGGTTTAGGGTGTTGAAATTAGTAATCAGGGCACCGTTTATTGCGTTGTAGGGGTTTAGAGTTTGTGCAACACCGGGAATAATGATGTCTGGCGAAAAACTGGAATTGTCAAGATGCACACTATGTATGCTATTAATTCCCCGGTTTTTCAATTCATGGGCTATGATCTCAATCTCCTCGGAAATAAGAAAAGGATCCCCCCATCCCTTTATGGCTAAATTGTTTCTGTCATCTCTATAAAAATCTGTTTTAAACCGAAAATCTTCCCCAAGTAGATCAAATGCTGCACCAGAGGTGAGAATCTTTATTATCGAGGCCGGAACAAGAGGCTGATCACTATTGTAGGAGATCAGAGGGTTTCCCGATTCATCATGAAGAACAATTGAACCATTCGTAACAAGGTTCATAATCTGTCGTTCAAGATTTTTAAGCTCTGAGCTGTGGGTAGAGTTCACTGTTACACTGATAAGAAAAAGCATCATAGCAATAACTGATGCCCGGATAGAAGTTTTTTTGGTTTTCATGAAGTTTACCTTGTTTGAGGCTGAATGTTTGTAGAGATAAAATGTAATACTACACAAAATTACTATATAAACCTATTGTACACCAAAAAGAGAGGGCTGTTTTTTGGCAGGGGTTAAATGACCACACTATTTCCTAAGCAGGTTAAATCGCAAAAGAAATCAGGGACTTAGCTTGAAACTGATGATAGGGAGAGGAGCTAAAGGGGGCAATACTACCCACAATTTATTTAACCGCTAAAGTTGGTGTGATTGTAATAAGTTGAAAATTAATAAGTTAGGTAGTATGGCACGGTGCTTGTTTAAATCATCTACTCAGAAACAGGCCTGAAAGAAAAAAACACTTTTTCACTTTCTCTGGGAGGATCTTATGAAAACACTAACCACCTTACTGATCAGCGGCGCACTGTTTATCTCTTTTGCACAGGAAAAAACCGATGTGGTATCTATGGTTGATTTGGAAGAAAAGCTTAGTACCGTAATGGAAGAAGCAGCTCCGTATCTTGAAAAGATGTCCGCTACCGTTGAAGAATACAGTAACGCGGCAACCGCTCAGGACCGGGAAGCCTTACTTGAGCAGAAGCGTGCCGATGGTGAGGAAGCGCTTGCCAACGCTATCTCCACCCTTTCAGATGTAAACGCGCTTGTGGCATCCCGTACCGACGAGGTGCTTGAGAGGTTTGATGCACGCATTGAGGAGCTTAAGGTGATCCAGGACCGTATAAATGAGATCAGGGATGGAGTAGACGGACCAGATCTTTCTGATACACCCTAATAGCTTATAAAGAACATATAGTAAAGCAAAACTTATAAAAATTCACAATCTCTGGGAGGGTT
>JARUKZ010000029.1 GCA_029688955.1 Chitinispirillales bacterium ANBcel5
TAAAATCCCCCTGTTGCTGCTTTAAATAGAGTTTGTTGTTGTCGTGGCCCTCATCAATGGCTTCCCTGATCGTTTTTTCCCGCACAGAACCAAGATCCAAATCGATTACACTGGTATTTCCTGCCCTGATCGTTAGATTGTGGCTTGAAGCGTTACCCCTTTTAAGGGAAAAGGAGAGATCTATTGCCACAAGTTCGGAGTTCTGCTCACAAACCCTGCGTGCACGCTGGGTCAGACGCTCAGGACTGTCACTGTGTGATGTACTGAGTGGATAAGGAGCACCATCTTCGGTATAAACAGTCCAGTGGGAAAAGAGTGCGGGCTTATTTTCACCAACAGCTTTAGACACCGCGGCCGCCACAAAGAATCTGCCACTATACCCCTGGGCGGTAATTACAATTTCATTATCCTGGGTGCTGTAGGCGGGCCCCTGCTCACTATTTCTGGCAGCATCAAAATAGGTCCCTATAGGAGTACTAAAATCAGGAATTAAAACAACATGATACAAGTCCGCGTTATCGTGTTCATCAATTGTAATAGTAAAACGGTTGCCGTCCGCAGTAACTGAACTTATATCAGGCGCGGAAGGACGTTCATCTGCGACAACCGAGATAAAAAGCGACAAAAGAAGCATTGATGTTATTCTGAAAACCATTTAAACTCCATTTATTTGAAATTGACCGTTTATTTCTAAAAACACTCCCTGGCAGTGAGTTTACAGCTCATAACTCACTACATTGTCCTCTTCATTAACCTCGAAGTAAACATTCCTTCCATCTATCACAAACCACAGCCTCTGAGCACCTTCGGGTACCCTGACTTTCAGGGTTACATCTTCAAAATCCCCCGGATGAAAATCGCTGGTTATAAAAAGCTCACCAACAGACACCACAGACGGATCCTTTCTTCTCTCATTCCAGTCATCCCGCCTGCCGGTAACTTCATCCACTGCGCTGGTCAATGAATCCTCCACTACCCCATCAGCATAAACCGTAAGATCGATCCCTCTCTCAATTGTCGATGCACCAGGATTTGCGATTCGCACAGTCACCTCTGTACTATCTTCATTGATTGGGGATAGCCTTGGGTAAGAGACGTTAAGATCATAACAGCGATAGGCTCCCCTGACAATATCGGCCGCGACCCCTACAGTCACCATATCCTGCTCCCCGGTCCATGAGTTGAACGGATGAACATACAACAGTGTATTGTCTCTACCACTGCGTACCATAACAAATCCCTGATCATAAATGATTGGGTCAGCCTCTCCATCCCGGTTAAAATCAAAGGATGGCAGGGAATGAAGATCTGCCGGTGGCACGGTATCACTAAGGTCGATAACCTTATCACCCTTTGGAGTGTAGATCTTTGAGCCGATAAGTATCTCCGGAACTCCGGTTCCGGTAAAATCATCCACTCTTAGATTTGTCACTGAGCTCATATCAACATAGAAAGGATTAAACAACGGCTCATTGGTATAAGCCATTACTGCATGAAGTTTGAAATCAGATGTATACACCACAGCAAGCGAATCGTTACTGTCTATAAATCCATCTCCATCAGTATCCCTCAGATAGGCGAAAAGGGTTGTATCCCTGAACTGAGGCAGGTTTGCCTCTATGGTTTCTCTGTCAAACACATCGTCTTCTGTGTATACAGGTTGACTGTATCCTTCACACGTTGTTCCCGTATAAATAATGTTGTTACTCTTATCAAATTCCTCAATCTGGTCATATTCATCCAGAAAAGCAAACAACACCCTGTTTGGATAGGTAAGATTGGAATCGATATCGATCTGATAGAGCCTTGACTGATTAGGCTCAAGACCATCAACAACAATTCGTCCTATATACCGGTCAACAAACCTGTTGTATCGGTAATCACCATCCATATCCTCAAAGAGTACAACCTTAAAGCTCTGGTCAACAGGAACATCGGAGTCGTTTTTAAAAGCAACCCTTACCCATCCCCGACTTCTGAGATCTATAGCATTGACCGTAACATCCGCGGCACTGATATGATACGGTACCAGATCGGGTAAAGTAAAGGTTGGTGAAGTCACCACCACAGATGAATCAGACTGTACTATAACAGAGTCGCTGAAAGGAGCAAGTACTTTCATAGTATCTCCTGGCTCAACGGCCGCATTCTTCAGGTTAACATCCATTGTCCAGCTCTGTGAACTCATCCCCACCTCTGCAGCATATATAATGTCCAGATCCTCCATGATATAACTATTGGATTCTGCTCTGCGTTCATCCCCGATTCCACGCACAGCAAGATCTGTTGCCTCATATCCCCTGTACGGTAAAGCATAGAATTCAACAGCAATGATAGGATTCTCAACCCCCGGCTGGAACACATCACAGTGCACACCCGGGATAGTTATAGTTCCGGGTTCAAACTCTCTGCTCCAAACCACTCTGTCCTCAAGATCATCACTCAAAGAGATCACACTGGAAGTTCTCTCCCACTTATCTTCTGAGAGAAATGATCCATCAGTCCTCATTTTGGGATCTGTTGCAACCCAAACCCTAACCGGATTGTTAGTAACAAATGACACAGGTCTGCATCCTGAAGAAAAGAGGTTCTGTTCGATAAATTCTTTTCCCCTGATGTCAGGTGTAACATAGGTTATAACTGCATCCCTGTCCTTAAAGGGTGCCACATCCGGGTAAAGGTATCCGGTACGTAAGGGATCCTGTCCCATTTCAGGCTCAATGGTTTCAGGTAACACCGTATCCCTTACCACGAAGAAGTAGTTATACCTGTTTGATGTTTCACCCCCAGAGCGCATACCTGAGAAGGTGTGGCTGCCGGGTCTGTGAAATTTTTTGTACAGATCAAAATCCTGAAACTGAGTACTTATTATCTGATTAGCTGGTTTCCATCCTCCGGTATTGCTGTCGTATTCACTAATAAATGATGGCGGACTATTCACCCCTCTCTCTATTGCGCAATATAGGTAGCCACTCCGGTTCATCTCTATGTGCATAAGTTCCCGTGCATCGCTACTGTAATCAGCCTGATAGGTCCTTACAAGCCCGGCATTTTCAAGATGATGAGGGATGTATCTGATATAAACAGCTGAATCATAGTATACACTTACACCTGTATCGATAATCGGTAAAGTGTCTCTGCTTATGGTATCCTCTTGTACGATGAAAGCATAACCATACTCACTGCTCACCTCATGGATACCAGCTCCAGGAACAGAAAAATCTCCGGCAGCCAACCTCTTTGAATAGAGGTTAAACCAGATATCCTGCTCTTGGCCAGCACTAAGGATTGGCAGACGCTTACCCCTTACTCTTTGTGATTCATCATTCCATGCACCGAACTCTTCACCAGGAACCCTGGTTGTATCCATAAGCATAGTAACCCTAGCAGGACGGTTCACTGTGAATCGATTATTCGATTTGCTGTTACGGAATGAATTTGAAGTCCTTACAATTACTCCATCAGCCAATTTATGAGGAAGAGAGTCAAGCCTGTATTCTCGATCTGAAAAGATTAATGTTTCTTCATTGATCTTCGACTCAATTTTTGTATCCGTATTCTGTGCAGAAACCCTCAGTCCGTGGTGTGTTGGAGATTGAGTGTCGATTAATACCACAAAAGGGAAATCGGCATCGGCACCGGGACTTCCAAAGAAAACCTTACCACCTTGCTCAATCTGTTTTGTATAGGTATCAAATGGAATAACTGTACCGCTTTTTGTACTTCTCAGAAAAACATCGCGTTGTTCTGGCCCTTCATAGGAACCCAGAAATGAAGGTATGCTTACTTTACGGCTGTCGTAAAGCACTGTAACCTTTGCTGGCCCGTTAAGAGTCACACTAAAGAGCGTATCCTCCCTCAGCCGTCTTGTGTACCACGGTATTTGAATCAGTAGGTTATCAGATAGGTGCTTTGGAAGCTCATTTATTATCCACTCATTGTTGAAAACAGGAGTTTTCTCATCAATGGATGACACGACTCTGTAGGCAGGATCGGATACAGAAGTAACCGATGTCACCCCTGCCGGAGGTGTGAGAAAATCATTGAGCCTTCTTTGGGTATAGAAATCAAGTGTGTGCCACTCAGGTGCTATAGCCACCGGCGCAATGCGCAACTCATCAATACTACCTGGGAAAGCAACACCATACCTGTCACCTCCCACATGCAGTGTTCCATTACCGAACCTAAGATTCCTACCGTTATTCATAGGCTTTGAGGCAACCTGAACTCCATTTACTATGATTCGGCCTCTGTTTTCTGTTTCGCGTTTGTTATAGGTTGCGGCAACATGCAGCCATTCATTCATCTCAACGACATTGTCCATGGTAGACAGAGTGTCAGTTCCAGCTACAAATTTCACAGCTCCTTCCGGACTTAAAGCAAGAGTTACCACCGTGGTATTGTGATCGTCGGTTAAGGTAACAATTTCTGTATTTGCGGTTATTTCCTGCTCAATTCTGATCCATCCACTAAGTGTGACACCATCATCATTTAATCCCAGCAGGTGCCCGGATTCCGGTTCATAAGTAATGGTGTTGTTTGTGTACATTCCCTTACCTATTACTCCATCGGTTATCACAGAATCACTTTCAACGGGAATATGAAAACGGTTTTGCGCAGAATTATCCAACACATGGTTATTATGTAAATGATAAACAGCCCGGTATGTGCTCCACATATCAAGAGATGTGTGCTCCACAGTGTCTTTAACAATGTAGATACTATTGTTACCCAAACCAGGATCAAGTGTATCCATTTCCACCCACACATCAATATGCGTGTTTGCAGAATCGATTCTTTCAATTTCAAAAGGCAGGTGACGCATATTACTGTTACGGAAATTAAAGTATCCGTTAATCAAATCATCTAAACCATCAACTATTGATTCATCAATTCTTAATAACAACGGATAATTGTAAACGGGACTTGTTATTGCTTCATTTATTCTTGCCGAAGGTATAGTGATTTTTCTGATACGCTCAGTTGGTGGAAGATCTATATCGAAAGTGTACTCCCTTGAGCATTCAAACCTCACCCTGTCATCGAAATGTACATCCTTACTTTTGCGTTCAATTCGCAAAGGACTTCTCATGTTAGAATTGATAACAATTGTATCACTACACTCACTGGTTCCATCAGCAAATGTGAAACAGTGGTATATTTCAGGCCTGTTTATCGCATCATGACCATCCTGTTCCTGACTTTTAATGATAAGTGTATCTCCTGGTACCGCGGTAAATATCGAATCAACAGGATTTCCCGCAGTATAATACAGTTCAGGACATCTGTTCACTTCTATCCACTTGATGAGAGTATCCCTGTTAGAACCATTTTGAGTAATTACGGCATTAACCCAGTTTGAGCTTTCCATTGATACCACTGAGTTTTTATGGTAAGTTTTTTTGTACCCTTCCGGCCCTCCCCGATGCTTTTTATGACCGAAAAAGTATCTGATAACATCATTTTTGGCGAATTCATGGTTATCGGTTGTGAGAGTAATCCTGAATCCATCACCATGCTGTTCAATACTGTAATTACGTTCATCACTATAGGTAAGCGGTTGTCGTATACCCCAATCTTGATCATGACATGCTGAGGGAAGGTTGCTTTTATCACTTAAATTAGTTACTACCCGTATTTCTTGTCCTGAAGTACCAAGATTTGGCATATAAAACCATAGGCCATAATACTCAACCCTGAAATCCTCGATCTCTTTCAATTCATTGTTTTCATCATCAAGTATATGGATAGTATAATGATCAGGATTAAGATCATGCAGCTCGGTAAAAAGCACCGTTACACTATCCCCAACCTCTGGGTACAATGGATAATTACCAATAAAATCCATTACATAAATAGCATTGGTGCTATCACAGTGATACCTGACAGGGCAGGCTATATCATCCGGATTGTGGATGAAAGCTACAGGAAAACTGTTACTTGGTGTGGCAACATCTATCCCACTGAGGGTAGTATCTTTGTTATTCACATATACAAAAAGATCAAATTCTCCCCTCACATCCGGATTAATAGTTTCTACAGGAATCCTTATCTGATACTGAGCTGCAGTTGCTATCTGCCAATCAGGATTATCGGTTGTATCCATTTTAAACAAATTTTCATTCCATTGTAGATCAAATTTTTCTTCCGTCACAGAGCCATCATCATTATACCATCCTATAACCGCCTCAGCTCTGAGATCAGAGGTATCTTTCCATATGTTACTTACCGCTATAGAAAGTGTATCTGCTTTACCTTTCCGTATATAGTCTGGTGAAATGTTATGAACCAGAGGTCTTGGAGGTGTAACAATAAATCTTACAGAGTCGTAAACCGCAGGTCCGGGTTGGTTAACTGGAACATCTCTCCTTCCGTTGTTAACCACAGCAACATACGCAGTATACTCTTCAAAAGGAGTACGCTTTCTTACCAGCTCGTCTGGTTTTCCTCCACAAAGCCCAACTTGTGCGAATTCGTGTTCAGGATTGTTAGGGTCCAAGTTTTCACAATCTTCATCAGAACATACTAACGAATCCCTACATACATCAACACTGTCACCATCTCTGGTTGTTCTGTAACAGGAGCTGCCAAACATTTCTCTGCAGGTAACAGTTTCTTGTATTGGTGTAAAAGTTAAACCAGTAGGCTTTTCGTATTCGGTAACCATAAAGGATGAGTGTCGTGATCCAACCGATGGAATACTTACATCCAATATTCCGCTTTCATCATAATTATTAGGTATTATGGCAAATATTTCTCCATACCCTGAAGCATCAGCTTCATCTATCGCAATATCAGGGTGCGTTGCATCAACCTGCATTCGGACAGTTTTACCCTCATTGAGTGGAACGGGGATAGGATCAGAACCGTTAACATCTGAAGCATCAAACGTTATATCAAAGTCATTTTTGTCCGATCCGCCGCTACTGCCAAGCTCTACACCACTGACGGAAACCGAAAGATGCTCATGTATACTATCCACAGGAATTGTATCAGTAATTTCTACGGTCTCATCCCATAGATGTACTGTTTCTGTAACTTCTCTGTGAACGGTACTAACAGGTGTTAAAGTAACAGTAAAACTTGTACTTCTGTAAAAATCAATATCCAGTGATTTACCATATACCTTGTTAGGTGATATTTCATCAACAGCAGTTATAGTTTTTTCGTAGGAAGTATCCCTTACTTTCTCGAAATATCTTAAAACAAATGATGAATCATTGATATAAACAGTATCAACACGGTCAGCCCTGTCCTTGTCAGCTTCACTGAGATCAATATAGAAGCTATCTACCGAAATGGTATAGGTAGTATCAAGCGTCATTGCTCCCTGTGCACTGGCACTGTCCACAGCATATATACTATCTGGAATTGAAGGTATTGTAATAGTATAGCTGTTAGTTTTTCCAATAGATGCTTCCCGACTATACTCAGGATGACTATCAGAAGTCCATGTAACGAGGTAACCGCTTATATTCGGGTTATAATCCTGCTCCCATTTCATATAGATAGATCTGGTTTCATCTTTTGATGGCCAAAATTCACCATCTTCGATTTTGACACTGCTACCTGTAGCAGTAAGCCCTCTGGGGGCTTCAGCTGGTGCATTATTAACTACATCAATGCTGAGTATGTCGTTTGTAGTGCTGCTAAGAATAACCACAGGATCATTTCTAAAGACTGCTGCTTCACTAAGAGCCGTATCAGGAAGGATAATTTTTCCACCCTCTCTTCCATCCTCGACAACGAAATCGATAATTTCCACCGCTACGCTGAGAGCATATTTTCCTGTAGAGAATTGGTCTGTTTTTAACGCAAGATCATTGATCTTTAACACCCTTCCCTGCGGTGTACCGATCTTAGTTTCATCATAAACAAAATCGATATTTTCATTATCGAGAATTGAAGTGTGTCCTTCCTCATACCCCTCAAATTGAGAATAATGGATATCCAGGTAATTATACATATGTTTTCCTCTTGAAAGGGTATCTCTACGCCCTAAAGAGGAGAGAAAGAACTTCAGGTCCATTCTTTGTCTAAACAGTGTATCAGTTTCCCCATCTTCATCAATCTTTATAAGATCGCGGGTATCAAATTGAAAATCGCTTACCGAACCACTAAATACCACAACCTGACCGGAATCAGTATCCATTACAGTTGCATCTACATTTGGTTTAGCTGGCCTCAATCCGGCAAACATCAGATTTTCAAAGAAAACCTCTTCATCGTATAAGGTTTTAGGATAGGCAACTAATACCGAATCTTTAATACCATTATTTTCCCAGCTTCTTGCTCTGAGATTATCAAGTGTTTCCTCATAATCAGAGTGTGTACCACTTTCTTCCACAAGGTTATCGGAGAAAAGTTCACTGGTATCTGCTGGATTATAAACCCTTAGTGCTTCTTCAGGCCACTCATATCTTCCACTTGAAACTGCTGAGGTAATTGAGATAACCTCAGTGCCTTCGAGTACCAGCCCCGGATTTTTATATTCCACATCAGAAGTAACCATATAAGCAGTCTGGTCGCTACCATCAGACATCACATTCATAGTACCAAATGTACCAGCAGTTTGATAAATTGGAGCTGGTTTGAGACGATACTTTCCCATGTTACCTATTTTAAACTTTTTGTCGATTATTCCAACACCCCACGAACGCCTAAAGAATCTAAACCCGGTTGTAAAACCACTCTGTTCGTTATCAAATTTACCTGCATTTACAAACTGTTCCCCTAACCAAAACGTTTTCCTTGGTATCTTGAGCCATCTTCTGTTTATAAGCGTTTTTCTTTTAAGTCCTATTCTTGCACTTGCATCCGCGGTAAAATTTCCTCCAGTTTCATCGGACCATATGTCTATACGAAAACCACCTTCTATAGCTACACCAAGCTCCATTCGAACAATAAAGGATCCATGAAAAGCACTTCCATTGTTATACAGTGCAATGCATGATTGCGCTGTCGCTATACCTTCAAGGACAGTCAACTCTCCGGTCAGTCCAAAATTTAACCTTCTGAGATGAACCCAAAACCCTACACTTCCCTGGGCAACAAGGGGATCCTCATACTCAATAAAAATGGCGATCTCTGCTTTGAGACCAGGGGGAAGCTCTGGAATATTACATTCCACTGCACTTATAGGCATTCCGAATCCATCATACATTGCTCCCCTGAATCCGGAAATATAGGCGCCAGTTGTACCAAGAGGAATTCTGGCACTTTTATCAAGTTTTATAGTAAGAATTGCATGATTTATCCCGGTAATATTATCCCTTGGTTGAGGCCGTTCTAACGACAAGTCAACGGCAACATTATTTACGGCACCTTTGAGATCCATCGAGGCCTTTCCACGAAAATACCAGGATCGTGATTGGCTTTCTTCACGCTGCTCCACCCCAAATTCCATTAATAGTGAAAACAACGATATATTATCGGTAAGATTAAGTCCGCTAATCGGTATGACAATTTTGTTTGGCTGGTCAAATTCCGGATGAAGGAAAGGTTTCTTACCGTTAATAAACAGATTCATTCCTATGGGTATTTCTGTTCCACCAAAATTGTCAGACATCTTTAGTGTTATTCCGGTAAAGCCAACACCTCGTTCACGTCCCGATTTAAAAAGACGTCCAAAATCAAAGGTACCGTTCACGGTAAGTCCGCAGATATTAAAACTATGATCAGTAGTAAGATCTACCTCTGTATCAAAGTCTTCATTCAGTTTCCATTCTCCTTCAACCCTCTCCCAGTTAAGGTTCACAAAATCCACTCTTGCTGATGCGCCTTTTTTCATAATACCTCTCTCAACAAGCTTGGAGAGGTCAATATAGGAATCGGGTAATCCAAAATAACCATCCCTTACTTCTATTCCGGAACCAAATTGCATTCCAGCTATTTCGCAATTAAAACCACCACCAAAATTATATATAAACTCAATGTCTCTTGAAGATTCCGAAATATCGGATACAAAATAGATACTTGGGTCAATATCAAGTTCACAACTTTCACCAAGTCTAAAATCAACAATAGGTTGCATCCCTATCCAGAATGATTTTCCATCATTTTCTAAATTTATATTGTCGGGTATATCTGCATTATAGCCAAAATTAACTTCTCTTACCGATATTTTGGCGATATCGTAATCCATGATGGTCCTGTTCACAAGCCATGAAACATCAAGCGTATCAAGTGAAGCCTTACCATCTTGTATACCAAAAGACAACCGGTTCACATCAACATTTACATCTCCGAGTACCGGTATAGAGTAAGCGGACCGTAATTTAACGTTATACAGGCTTCCTGTAAATCCTTTCCCCTGTTCTATAGTAAAACCAACCGAACCACCACTTTCTCCGGGATCAATAAACAGTGTAGGATTGTCGGTATCACCCCAGGGCACAACACCTATTTTTTGGTTCCATGTTAAACAGCCTCTTACGAAATACCTTCCATCAAAGTAAATTCTTATTTCACTTTTCTGGTCACCACACATAGTGCTTATAGTGCTATCCCCTATTTGTATATACCCAAATTCCAATGAAAAATAGGCGTCCACACCTGATTTGTTCCCGATTTCGTCACCTTCAAGCTCAGCGTCTTTGCCATCTGCCGAAACTCTAAGCACAACGTCACCAAATCCATAATTTCCAATCGTAAGCTCTCCGTTAGGAGGTACATATTCCATAGATGCACCAATAGCCTTTATTCTTCCTTTATCATTTCCTCCATTTAAATCCTTTTCGTAAATAAGTGAGTCAAGTATTAAGGATATATTGCGAAGTCCTTCTATAGGAAATTTTTCGGTCGTGCGTAAAGTCCAGTTATCCATGCGAACATTTAAGTTTTCACCCTTTTTATAACCAAGAGATAACCCATGCCCCCCATTCAGCAGTTCCACATAGCCGCGGTTTCCAAGGTTAAATGTTCTTGGTGTAGTAAATCCTGACCCCCTCATGGTTTCCAGTGCCCACGTATTATTTGAATAGGAAGTGGTTAACTCACTTAGTAGTATCTTTTCCCCTTCCATTCCTATGTTACTAAAAGCTTTTCCGAGTTGAATGGAAGCATCCGTACCAATTGTTAGTTTATCGTGTTCTTCACCCTTTTCATACCCAAGCATAATTGAACGAATTGAAAATTGTGCAACTTGTTGGGTAATATTGCTGATCCCCCCTATACCAAAGCAGCTCATTATGTCATCAGGAAGGTCAATACGCCCACTTATGTTGGTAAGAGCTCCCGCCACATTAAAACCAGCATTGTATATAGACGTTTCGAAATTACAGTCACTACTCATTTCAAATATATCTCCAGCATTATTACTAATAAGGCCCCCTAATTGGAAATCAGGAGCCAGAAGGAGAATTCTAACACCTTCGGATGTATGAAAAATGTCAAAACCAGGCGCTGTTATTGGTGCAATTCCAAACTGTTTTGGCACTACGGAATATCTGCCTCCTCCCATTTTTTTTGCATAAAGCGTATTTACAGAAAAATCTGAGAAGAAACCGATAGAACCACGTGATATACCTACTTCTTCATCTCTGTTTTTGAAAAAATTTGCAGCAAGAGTGAATAGGGAATCCGTTTCATTAGGAGTTACTCTTACCTGAAAGTTCCGTGCTGCATAGGTAATAAGAATATCACCACGTAGTGTAAGATAACCTTTTCTAATAGTAATAGGCAACCGCCCAGAAAGCTTATTTTCTTGTTTCTCTTTAAAGGTCCGCTCTATTTCTCCCTGGGCATGCACCTTACGTATCCCTTCGTATCCCAATATAAACCCGTCACTCGCCCCCACCGGTATTACCAAACTCTCATTTGGGTATAGTGTTTCGTTTTTCCAGGTTGGAGCCTTAAGGTTATAGCCCTCAGGCATAGTCATTTCAAAATCGGTAGGCTGTGCATAGCCGAACCTTAACTTTGAGATATCAGTAAATGTATAATCACCTCTTGTAGTTAGAGATACATCATTAGCCTCACTTATAGCACTACCCCTTACATGCAGTGCACCCTGATTAAGATCAATATCCCCTCTGATTTCAAGACCACTGAAGTTGGGAACAAAGCTATTGTTATCATTTTTTTGAGGGGGGAATGTTTCTTCATTGAGACCTATGCTCATGTCGTTTACAGTAACACCATGTTCATTGAATACATATTCATCAACCTTAACCCTCCAGCCTCTGTAGATAGCCTCGCCGATATCAGAGTTTTCTACACTAAAACCATCGGTACCGTAATCGACAACTAACTCAGGATCAGAATGTGTGTAGGTAATATCAACAGGCCGGTCAAGTAAGTCAAAGGCTTTAAAAGCTGGTCTCAAAGACGAGGGGTCTAAGACTGTAAAGGTAAGATTTGGTCCACAATTATGGCATTGCCCCTGTGCAACCATTTCAAACACATCATTTGACCCCGATCTATCCCGGGAAAAGGTCATAATACATGCATCTAAACTAAACCCATCTCTTGATGGAGAATACTTTACAACATCTCTAATAAAAAATCTATCTCTCCAAGAATAAAAGGTATCTATTACACCATATTTAGTGAATGGCACCGAAGATTGCCGATCTAAATGCGAGCTCAGCCTTGCTGGGTTATCTCTGTCATCATAAAGTACAGTTTCCTGTGAATAGATTTTATATTCACCCGAATGATCAGTTTCCATGGATAACAAATCAGCATTCACCTCAAAGGTATAATTTCCATACGGAATCGAAAATGAATTGATCCTACTACAGAATTCACCCCAGTAATCACACTCATATGCAGCAAACTCACCATAACTGAGACTATCGATATACTGATGTTCGATAGTACCGTCACTATCCTCGGTATAGGTAGTGTGAATGGTCGCACCTTCCAATATAAGTTTACTGTTTTCGTTGTGAGGACCATACCCATCCTTAAACAGAACCTCAAGGTTACCTATAATAGTATTGTCAGCGGTTGCGAATCCATTTAGGTATCTGAATTTCAAATAGGCTGTTTCATAAACCGGATTAATTATGGTAACCGTAGGAGGAGTTTCTCCATCGGCAGCTATAATGCCAAATCTCTGCTGTACCCAATTTCCGGGTTTTCCTTCAGAATCACTGGGTAATATTCTCAGCACATAACAATTCTGAGCACTGACACCCTGATCAGGGAACTCAATTAATCCATCTTCATTGAACACCCGCCATTGATTGACATTTTCATCATTGCGCTCTATTTCAACAACCATTTCATACTCTTCGCCATCAACTACCTTGTGAAGAGTTGCTTCAATATCAGCAGTTTCATCAAACTCACTTTCAAGAGTAACAGTGAAAGCCGGTGTTACAGACATATAATATCCATTTTCCAGTGGAATCTCCGGAGTTATAACCGCACCAGGTACACCATCCTCATTTTCAAGTGTTGTTTTTTCTAATTGTCCACTGTCGGACATATTACCGTACCGGTCAACGGCCACATAGCTGAAAGTAATTTTCTCATTTGAAGGGATATCGTTTGCAACAATTTCAATTTCAAATCCCTTATTACCCCCCCAGGTATCAAGCTCATGTTTTGAAAAAACGGGTGCTTCTGTACCCTTGCTAAGAGCTATACCATCAATTCCAACACCGTCATCTACCATATAGATGTCTATGGTACTTATTCCTGAATCAAGATACACCGCTGGCCCCTGTATCCAATCTGGATCAGCAGAGAAAACAGGCTCACCACCCATCTCGATCGCTTCATCGTTCACAAACCAGTAAAACTTTTGTCTGCTTTCAGTGTTTCCTTCAGATGGAAGATACCATAACGTATACCGTTCTTCCTCAGATGACCTGTCAGCACTTGCCTGTTCTTGTGTTAAATAGATTCCATATGAAATAAAAGGTATACCATCAAGGTTTCCATGGAAATCATGACTTCGGTAGTTTACACCTATAGGGGGATAGAATTTTCCGCCCGCAAGCCCCTCTTCCTCTGTATATCTGTCGATCCATTGATGAATTGCACCCACACCTTCATGCTTAATCCACTGTCCAACACCAGAATTAAGTGAAGCTTCAAAACTGGGCATAAATGAAATCCAGCCATTTTCATCCTTAGTATATAAATTCCCAAATTCATATTCTCTGTTGGTAACTTCTTCACATAACGATCCAGGTGACCAACTCATATATAGTGTACCTGCCATCTGTTCTTTAGGATTGGATTCGCCGATTTTGTTTAAATTAGTGGAATTTAAAGTGACAGAGCGATGAGTTTTATCAGTAAGTTCAAACTGTGGATTGGTAACTTTCCTGTATTCCTGTGAAGCGACTTTATTTTGTGTGCCTCCAGGCCAGCTCGAACGCATTGTAGCTTGAACAGTATCGGTAATGATTTCTGTAATATCATACCGACAAGTGTATTCGGTCACCGTTTTTGTAAACCACCAAAACGTTCTTTTTTCTGTTCTTCTTATTTCACATTCCGTATAAATCAAAGTATCATTACTTTCAATGCATTCGCTACAGGAGTTAATTGTCTGATGTATGCTATAATTATTGGTATAGGTAGATTCAGCCGCGACAATAAATTCTAAGGAGTCATAAACGGTACGCCTTGCAAAATCATCAACAGAAATAAGCTCACTTAAGTCACTGCGATCAATAACGATCTCTGTATTTCCAGTGTTCTCAATATCTACATTTACAGGTACACTAAAACTAGTATCATCGAAGTAAAATTTCACTTCTTCAACACTAAGTGAGCGGTCATCCTGTTTTTGAATATTTATCACCAGATCACCGCTTGTATTTTCCTGGTGTATTATAACATCCCCAGTAAAAGAATTATCTTTTGTATATAGGTTATCGAATATTACAGACTCGCTTCTGTTTCCGTATCTGTCTTTTAAAAACACTTCCGCTCTGTAATGAGCGTCTTCGTGAAGATTAAAATTGTTTAATTTTAATCTGCGATTTTTTATTGCAGAGAAACCAACAGAATTGTTTTCTGGCACGTTACCTGCGTGCCCATCCTCTATTAAAGCTACTGCTGTAATGATTGTTTCAGTATTGGGGGCACCATATATCTTAAGTTCTTTGACTCCACTACTCAGGCGGTAATTTAAGTTTTCTATTCGCTGCCATCCCGACTCAGAGCTTTTAATTACATAATCTGCAATGATATTGTCTCCAATTTTAAAGAAGACAGTATCAGACTCATTAGCTTCTTCAACAAAGAATGATACACTGTAATTATTATCAACGGGTATATCAATTAACCACGAAGTATATATTTCAGGACTAAAAGGTTGGGTGTAATTGGTAGTATTAGTAAAAGACCCGCCAGAAGCAAGTACATATGCGGTATCATCTTCACCTCCGGTGCCTTCTATATAAAGCCCGGAAAGAAAATAGGGATCCTTTTTACTTGTATTGTGAGTATAGGTAGTATTCCAATCAAGATGACGAATGATCCACCCATCATCATTCTGTACCGATACATTTGTAATATCATAAGTAGATAGAAGCGTATCGCCGTAAAATTCACCATTTCTAATCTGGTTGAACTGAACGACAACATCAGTTTTTATTCCAAGACGTCTGTTTTGTACTAAAAAGTCTGCATCATCACGAGACATTAATGGTACTGTTACAAGGGGTTCATCTGGATTTCTGAAGCTCTGTGGAGCATACATGAAAAAAGCCCTGGATGTTGATCCTTCAGTTACTTCATTGCTATAGCTTGGATAGTTCCAATTGGCTTTTCTGAATTGAGAATACCCCAAAGCAGAAGTGGATATTCTTGATTCTATATACCGTACGTTATACTCAAAACCACCTTTGCGAGTTAATATCGAGTCTTCTACTTCCTGGCGTGTGATTCGAAACGTCCACTCCTGTTTATTTCCAGGCAAATCTGTGTGCCCGTAATCATCAATTATAAAAGATTGAGAATCAGCCACAGTACCAAGCGAGTCACAATCCCCCTCCCAGCTCAGCATTATTTCTGAAGGATGTTCTGAATAGAATAACTCCTCAGTTTGAACTCTGAATAATAAATCACCAGTCCCCTCCTCCTGTGATACCGAAACTGCGTCATCCTTTATTACATTGTGAGGGGATAAAATAAAATTAATACCAGTAAGATCCGATCTAAGTACAACGGTATCAATCACTGAAGGTAAGGTGCTGTACATATCACTTATAGCTGAGATATGATAAACGTCATTGGGAACATTATCAAATGTGTATGTCTCTCCGATTCCAATCTCAGTAGACATAGTAAACTGGTTTAATAATCCTTCCAGTTGAACCGTTACCACTGTAGTTGTGTCTATGCCCGGAAGCTGATTACCAGCAATATTACCTGAAACTGTATAGTAACCACTCTTAGTAGAAGCTCTTAACTCCGAGATGCCTTCGTTACCCATAAGGTCGACAGCTTTCAGTTGAAATAGATACTCTCGTGAATCTTGAAGTGAATCAACTGTTATTCGCCGCTGTTGAATGTGTTCTTCACCCAAATCGATACTAAAATTTTCAGGTGCATCCTGCCCTTGAGGAATAACATTCAAAACAAGACGGGCAAGATTTTTCTCAAAGCTGTTCCATCGTAAAGTGAGACTATGTGCAGCTTGTTGTGATAAGTATAGATTTGTAAGAGGTGCGTCAAAATCAACATCAACAGTCATTTTTGAAAGCTCTACCTGAACACCATCAGTAAAAGGAAAAAGGAATGTGGCAGTTTGATCATTTTTGTAGTTTATATTACCTGTTGAAGTCGAATCCATGATCCAATCATAAAGCGTTTTACCTGTAAACACACCTCCGGCAGTGTACACATTACTTGATGTTGAATTAAATGAAAATTGATATTCTCCACATCGTTGTTCCCCTCCTCTTGAATGGGGTTTACTGTTCTCAAAAATTTCTATTCCCTCTAAATAGGGCATAGCTTCATATTCATTAATATCGCCCAGTCCATCATAAAGATAAACTCTTTCGGATTGAAACCAAATTGGATCGGTATTTCCGGCAACTGTGACAGTACCCAGAAAATCTCTTCCAGCAGGATTTTGCATAACCTCAATGTTACATAAATTTAGTCCGGGATTGGATACAATAAATTTCACCTGTCTTTCACTTACAAGCTCCGGATACAAAGGATCACAAACGGTAACTGTTATAAAGAAACTATCAGCAGGAAGCCATTCTTTATCAGGTTTTACAGACAGAGTGTTTGTTAAAGGTTCTATACCAACAGTAATACCTTGAGGAACAGTTTTTACACCCCAGCTTAGCTCCATAAGATCCTGATCGGTGCAGGAAACATAGTATCCCTGGTTAAATTCATTTGTTTTTGCAAGATTGATTTCAAAGTTATCGTTAAAAGGTATTTCAAAATCATTTAACGTTGATAAAATACATGGAGGGGAGAGTGCTGTATCCTGATACTCAAAAGCACCAATATCAATGAATTCACCAAAAACCCTATTATTTCCTTTAAAATCATAAGGATACAGACCAACTGGGTAAAATTCTACACTTCCAGCATTTATTGCTGGTGAGTTTGGCGCAAGAGAAAAGTTACGTTCTTCTACGTTATTAAATCGCGGATTCCTACTGCTGTTACCTTCTCCTCCATAGTACCAATCACTAATTATTGAATATAACGGTGTAGTATTATTTCCCGTTTCACTATGCGGTAAAATTTCGTCAAAGACAAATTCTTCTCCATCATTTTCCCAAAGAATTGAATTAGCAACAAGACTATTAAACAAACCTGCTGAGCCACTGTCTGATCTGTTTTGAGTAAATGTACTGTTAATTATCTCTGGATACATTTCTGAATGATCATCACTATAAATGGTATAATTTGCATCATTATTATAAACAACAGAGTTTATTATTTTACCATTCCAATTGTAAGCAACTGAGCCATAATCAGCACTGTTTTCTGTTATTAAACTCCTGTCCAATACAGTGCTGTGATACGACCTGCCATAGCCAACCCCACCACCATATTTAGCTTCATTACTTTTAAAAGCACAATTACTAAAGAGTGCTCTTGCACCTGATGCAACCGATACAACTCCTCCAAAATTTGCCATATTGGAATCGAAATTACTCTCAAAAATTTCGCCATAGGTTGATGCTGATTCGCTACAGGTTGGTTGCAGGAACAAAAACACTCCACCTACGCTATCAGCTTTGTTTCCCCTAAATACAGAGTTATTAACAACTACAGTGTCTTTATCTGGTACCCACGCTCCTCCAAATTGAGCTTCATTTTCTAAAAATTCCAATTCAAAGGCATTGAGCCTTAAGTTGTACCCCCCACTACCATATATAGCTCCCCCCATATAAGAAGCAACATTTTTCTCGAACACATTAGCTTCTAAATTACCGCCTGATCCCAGGTTAAGAGCTCCGCCATATTCGGCACTGTTTTGGTAAAAACGGTTATCACTAATTGTAGTTAAAATGGTAAAATTAACAACCGCTCCTCCATATATACTACTGCTGTTATCAACAAAGCTGCAGCCGATGATTGTTGACTCCTCACCCCTTATGTAAACTGCACCAGCATTAGAATTAGAGCTATTGTTCTCAAAGGTCGAACTTTTTAAAATAATTGTATCACTTTCTACGTTAACTGCTCCACCACCAAACCCTTCATTATCTGTACTGTCTATAGATTTACAATTTCTAAAGGTAGCATCAATAATACTGGAGTAATAAGATATGGAATATACAGATCCACCATTAGCCGCGCGATCTGCTACAAAACTATTATCTCCGGTGATATACAATCTTTGGCCATAAAAATATACAGATCCACCTCTATTGGCTTTGTTATTTTCAAACTTAGAATCAATAACTTTAGCGCTATATGGTGAATTTAAATTAATCGCCCCACCATCTCCGGTTGAAGTATTGTTAACAAATTTACATTCTTTAATGGCAATGTGAGGCGTATGAACAGAAAGTGCTGTTTCTTGGTTATCTTTAAATTTCAGCCTTTTAAGCACTAAAAAATCTCTATCTTTTTGTGTCCACTTTACTGCCATTAGATTTTTTGTTCTTTGGGAAACATCTTCTCTGGTAAAAGTGGTAAGGCTATCAGGATCCTTACTGTTATTAACAGGGCAGTATCCACCAACAATAGTTAAGGTTTGTCTGTCAAAACCAGATCTCCAGCCGATTGTATAGGTTGTTTCACCCGGATCGTATACTCCTTTAGATATACGCAACTCTACATCACCTTTAATTACTCCCACACTATCCAGAGCCTTTTGAAAATCGGTAAAAGCATTTTCCCATGAAGAGCCGTTCCCTTCACCCTGAACGGCATTTTGATCAACATAAACAATTCTCGCTGCAGTTACATGAATACTGAATAAAAGCATTAGCAGTATAAGAATCATAAATTTGCGATGTAAAGTTTTACTTGTCAAAAAAAGGCTCCCTTTTTAATCCGGAATTAGGTGTAATGCACTGAACACTGATACACTAACTCTATTCAGATATATTTAAATTTTTTTCTACACTATTTCTTTTTTTCAATATTACACGATTCAAAAAGACCTGGCCATTTATAGGGCAAGGATGCTCCGATGGACTTGTTATCTTTAAAAACAGTGTTACTAATAACAGATTTTTCATTTGCTTTTAAAATACTATTATCAATTACAAATTCGCTGTCTTTTTCTTTGTAGTACCAACTATAAATAGCAGCGCCATACTGAGCTTTGTTATTAACAAATCTTGAATCATTGAGGATGCCACGACCAACCCAATAGATGGCTCCACCCTTTGTAGTGGCAGTGTTTCCATAAAACTGGTTAACAGAACCACTTAATCCTTTGTGTACTGTATTTTCATCCCCAATATCATTATTAAAGAACAGTGAACCAGCGGTATCGGCCCTGTTTTCTATAAAAGAGGTGCTATCAAGTTTTAGCCTTTTTCCCATAAAACTTAACGCCCCACCAGAACCGTTATTTGCACTGTTAGAACTAAATCTGGAAGCAACTACTGTACACGTATCACCTTCAAAGTAAAGAGCTCCTCCACGATTCCTTTGGGCGACGTTATTTGTGAGAGTATCATTATAGATTGCTAATTGACTCATTTTCAGGTATAGTGCTCCACCACCAAGTGCATAGTTTTCAAGGTAAACATTATTTCTAGAGTATAGGTTTGTCCCCTCAAAGTATACCACTCCCCCATATCCACCCTGTGCACTGTTTCTTTCAAATCGGTTGGAAGTTATCTCAAATTCAACAGCATTAACAGAAAAACATCCAGCATTAAACTGCACTTTATTGTCTTTTGCAATACTGTTAGTAAGAACAAAACGATCCCCGTGAAAGTTAATAGCACCCGATCCCTTTGCAGTGTTTTTTAAAAATTTGCTCCCATCAACAAAAAGGTTTTGTCCAGAGAAAGCAACGGCACCACCTACTCCCTTTTTAGCACGATTACCAGTAAATTTTGAATTTCTTATATTCACATATTGACCACTAAACCAAATTGCAGCTCCACCATCTCCTTGAGAGAAGTTTTCTGAAAATAGATTACCGCTACTATTCAGTGTGTAACCATTAACAAAACATGCTCCGCCTTTTGGCGCACTATTGTTTTCGAATCTGCTGTTAATTATAAATGTCTTGTGGCAATCTGAATAGAGTGCTCCACCACTTTTAAACGACTCGCTACCAAGCACCTTATTATTTACAAATTGGCTATTTTCTATATGTATATTTTTCCCTTTAAAATTTACTGCTGCCCCGTTTCCAAACGTACGATTATTAAAAAACGAGGTATTTCTAATAGTGAAGTAAACAGAAGAGTCACTATCCCACGCCGCAACTTCAACAGCACTTCCAGAGGCGCTTTCTCTGTTTGAGCATCCATAAGCACCTGAAATTATCAGACCATCCAGTACTGAACCCTTTGCATTGTGGGAAAATATTATTCGATAAGCATTACTTTCATTTCTACGTAATGTTCCGAACCGAAAACGATCATCCCTCTCTATATCACCGCTTAAAATGGTTTTGTAAGTATCCCAATCACGATCCTTTCCACCGGTTTTAAACCCGCCGATAAGTCGGATATCCTCTCCAAGATAAAAATAACGATTTCTTGAACCGCCCTTTTTATCAGTGTAATACACTCCTTGGGCTATATGTATATCGGTTCCCTGAGTTGCGGTTTCAAGAGCTTTATGCAGACAACGATAAGCATCGTGCCATGAAGTTCCATCGCCATTACCATCAGCCTGTATATCAACATATAGTACAGATGATTCAGGATAAAAACTTATAGCACTAATTAAGAGTGAGAGAAGAACAAAACGCTTCATTTTTGTTTCCTGCCAGTGTTAAATGTATCAATCCAACAAAATCCATTCATCTTCAACCTTTTTCCATGTTCTCATATGATCTTCTTCATCAACGTACATCGTACCTAAGGGAGCATTTTGAGACAGTTGATTTGGATTACCTTGACCGTAAATAATCTTACCCCCTGTTTTAAACGCATAGGGTGAGGTACTAAGCTCAATTCGTGGACCAAGAATTTCATACTTTTGACTAGAAATCACGCTTACCTCAGCAAATAAACTGCGATACGATGATAAAACAGTTTGCAAATTCTGCTCAGATAAGCCTCTACCTAAAACAATTGTAAACTGTCCTTCTCTTACCAGGACCCCTCTGCTGGAACTCAACTCTTTATACACTTCAGTTCCATCGGTTTTTGCAGTGAACAACCTTACCATGAATCTTTTCATTACTTCGCCTCCTACCAGTCTTCCACTTCCTTCACGCAATTGCCCCGAAATAGCAAGCATTCGATTAGTCTGCGAAGGACGGACTACATGAAGAACTGCGGCTCTACTTGTATCTGTGGTTGCCCCGCTGGTTGCTACGCACTTAAATACACTGCCTGAATCGGCTATTGTTACCGAATCAATAAGTAATGCAGGTGTATTTACTCCCGGTATTTCAATACCATTTCTAAACCAACTAAATTCCCCGTCTTCACAATCTGTTTCGATTGAGAAGAGTGCTGTTTCACCTATAAAAAGTGTATCTGAAACAGGATGTGTGGTAATTTCACAAAACAAATGAGGCAATACGACAAGGCGCGTGCCTTCACTTTCAATTTCACCGCAACTATTTGATATTTCTACCGTAAATAGATCGTTATGATTAAAACTATGCACTTCAGGGACAGTAATTTGAGCTGAGTTAGAACCATTAATCAATACTCCATTTCGAAACCATTGGTAGGTTCGGTTCAAGCCCGAAGCAATCACTGAGAAATGAACACTTTGACCTTCACCAACCACCTTAAGAGAATCCTTGTAGATAATTGAAGGTGCTCTACATTTGTGTACAGAAAGTTCAACTTCTATGGTATAGATAGTATCACATTCACTTTCCACTCTACAATAAAATCTCGATTGATCCAAAGTAGTATCTACATTTCTAATGGTGTAATCTGCATAAACCGCACCGGGAATTAAAACACTATCTTTATACCATTGGTAAGAGTAATTTTGGGGATTTTGAAGCTTTACTTCGAACTGTACATCTTTACCCTCAAATACTTCTTTATTCTGTGGTTGTGAGATTACTACAGCTGGTTCACATATTTCCCTTGTACATGAAACTCTAAAATCTTTCAAATTAATTGTTCTGTTTTCATCATCAGCACCTGTACTGTATTCTATGGATAAAGCTGATATTTCAGTACCAAAGTGAATATTGCTAAATATAGGCCCGTAACCATACCCTAAAGAGTAAGAAAAAGAGCTGTTGCTCCCGGGTTGTAAATCTAACATGAAATTTAAATCCCTATTTAGGGGTGATCCCATGCTGATTTTTTGTTTTTCAATTACAGAATCGCCATGCAATAATTCAAATTCAGCATCAGCTTCTTCATCAAATTCATATTGTATCGAATAATCCGGATCCTCACCATCGACATGAAAAACCAAAGTCAAAGAATCACTTCTGGGCCTGGTTACACTCTTAGCGTATAAGTTAACCATAGGCTGTACATTGACATGTTTTGCATAGATACCTCCGAAATGGTACGTACCGCCGGAGTACAGGATCACTTTTGCTCTGGGAGCAATGACATAACCAAAGTAATTACCATAGGTACCTATCTCAACATCATTGGTCTGTCTGGTATAAAAAGTGACATTTTCCCGATGAGTGGAATCATTAACAATCATTTCCGTTCTATCGGCAAACCTTAATTCATCGCGTGTATTAAGCTGAAACAATTCACCATCATCATCAAGGTCTATATGAATTCTTATATCCGGATGTAATCTAAAATGACTGAAATTATAAACTCCGGATGAGAATCTGATTCTTGCACCCGCAAAAGCTTCAAAAGAACCATACGTCCCGGGTGGAATTGATACAGTATCACCACCCCAAACTGTTATCGGCAAAGTTCCCACCGGTACACTCACAAGCTCAGGCTCTGGAACAGATACAGGATAATGGAGGTGAACGTCTCCATCAACTACAACACCTTGCTCTATGTAGATTGTATCAGCACAATAAACATCACCGTTTATTGTGCTACGATGACCTATAGAGGTGTGCAAACCAGATTCTAAAAAACTTGTCAGCTCCACGTCATTACCTACCAATATAGGGCTGTTTGGACCAGAACCGATTCCCTTACCCTCTATATTTACTCTATCTCCTATTGTAACTCCATTTTTACCAATAAGAGAATATTTCTCTAGTTCGCTCCCGGAAACTTCCTCCCCTGTGATGTTCATTAACCAACTTACAGTTACACTATCATAGGGAGAAATAATAGTCGGTTCAGTTTTTAGAATGGCCTTTTCCCCACCTCCGGGAGTTGTTGTATAAGCAAACAGGCTGCAAAGTTCCCAGTATTGGTGTTTGACGAAACCCAGTTCTTCAAATGATTCCGCAGATTCAAAATCGTAAATTGTGCTCTGGCAGTCTTCAATTTGACCGGAGAGTAATCCTGAAAGAGAACTATACCTCGACTCCGTAATAACGTCCTCTCTTTTAGATGCATGAGTAACTCCTGCAAAGAGAATTAGAGGAAAAGGAATGGTATAATTAGTTGAGTATTGAATATATGCAGAATCCTCCGCAGACTTGTAAAAAAGAGAAAACGTATCTCCTTTTCTCTCGATTTTTAAATGACTATAGTTGTGTGTACACAACTGAACTCTTCTAGCTATACCCGAGGGAGTAGTTCGATAAGTAAGGAATAATCCATTTTCACCATTGAGCAGAGCCAGCATGGCAGACTGAGCAACGGTATCTGCTCTTACCATAAGCCCACGGGTAGTTTTTCTGGTATGGTCTACAATTGCTGTATTTTCTATTTTTAGTTCGAAATCACCCCTCACAAATCCATTAGCAAAAATACAGGTATCTGCTTCCCCTTTAATACCTGAACCCCCACCAAACAAATAGATCCGTTCTCCACTTACATCAGTTCTCTCGGTATCTAAAGGACTGTCTCCAATTGCTGTTACTCTGATATCTGCATTTGTTCCAGAAACAAATACTAAAGGAAACACTAACAACAAAGTTATCAAAAGGTTAAGCTTAAATAGGTTATTTATCACCATATCTCCTGTTTTAATACCCCAATTAGTACAAGTAAAAAAGTCCTGGGGTAAATAAATTATTTATTTTCTCATAAGCTTCACTCAAGCTCAGCCCAACTATTATGTGTTCTTATATAAGTTTTACCGTTTGAGTTATCGATATAATATGTTCCCACAGGTGCCTCCAATCCGGCATGGCGGGGATCAACACCACCACGAAGTACTTCAGGGGTACCAGAGAAAGCATATGGGGAGGCTGTCAGTGGGGTACGGGGCGATAGAGTCTCAAAATTGCCACCGGGTCTGGACACTGAAAAAGAAACGTAAAGACTGGTATTGCTTTGAATAACTTCTCTAAGATCATTATCGGTTTCGCCCTCACCAAGGCGAAGGAAAAACCTATTCCCATCCACCGTTATTCCCTTGCCATCAGAGTGTAAAAAACTCTCTTTATACAACGAACTATCAGACGTAAGAGAAGAATAAAGTCTAACAATAAAATCCATATCAAATGCTTCTCCTGAAATACTACTACTACTTTTACTCCTTAACTCCCCTGAAACTACAATTAATTGACTGGTAGGTCGCTTTACTATAAGATTTGCGGAACGACTGCTGATTGTTCCATAGCTATTAGATACTTCACAGTATATCGTTGTACCATTGTCATTTTTTCCAACAGGACCAAGCACAAGAATCGAATCGGTTGCACCCATTACCGCACCAGTATCCGATACCCATTGATACGAAAACGGACCATCTCCACCCACTGTAACAGCTATTTTTACCGTATCACCGGCAGTGAGTAACAAATTTTGCCTCGGATGTTCGGTTATAAAGGGTAGGGTATTTGCGTTACAGAGGGTGCAAGCAATAACTAGAATGATACCAAATAGCAGATCTAATCGCTCTCTCATGTTTACTCCATATTTTAGGGTGCAGGTATTACCAAAAATGCACTATGATTATCCAATCACACTTTTTTATGCTGCAAGGGATTATAGGAGAGATCAACAATGTAAACAGAGGTCAATTTGAAACTATTAAAGAAGGTATACTAAAGCAGACCTGAATAAACGTATTTCTCTTCAAAACCTTAAAATGGCACTGTATATAATGTATACAGTCCATAACAACAGATGATACATCTTATTCCAAATATCGTGTCATAAGATACATGCGTGTAAAGAGCTTAGGCAACTTATTTATTATCTATTTGTAATTATTATCAAAAATCTTCATTTGTTGGTGTAAATTTTATAAAAAAAAACCATAGTTTTGAAAAAATACTTAGATTATTTCACATGATCGAATAATAACTAAAGAAGCTGTTGTAAAAGTTACAAAATTACATGCATGGGATCACTTTTCATCTAATTCAAAGATAAAAAAGTAAACATCAAGCACCATTTTATCCCTCTCTTATGGACGATACACTTGAAATCGTACCGTCCTTAGAATCATTACCCAAAACCCTGAAAAAACATACCAATTCACCTCTCACCCTTTCTTTTTCTCCCATCGCTTAGTAAATTCTTGCTTTTAATCTCAAATCATTTATTTTATTTGATCAGATTCTGTTTAGACCCTTGTTTCCCGCTCCCTGATCTCTTTCCTTAAAGCAGGGTACAAGCGCAGAAATATGAGCATAAACAGCAAAAAACGCCCGAATAGAGTCCTTTTTAAACATTTTTGAAGCATTTTTTCCGATGAATAAAACAATTGGCTCAATACTACAGTTATACACATCTCTTGAGCATGCAGTCCTTGATTATGCAGAGCAGATTTCAAAAAATGGGCAAAAACGTATCGGAGAAGTGTTAACAGAGCAGGGCCATGTAGATGAAACAACACTTTATAAAGCTCTTGCAAAACAGTTTAACATGGAATTTCTCTCCTCTCTGGATCAGGAATTAAATGTAGAGCTTATAAAGGAACTTCCCATAGAACTGTTCAAAAACGGTAATTGTCTCCCTCTTACCGGAGGCGGTGAGTTTCTTCGAATAGCAGTGTGCGACCCCCTTGATTTTGACATAATAATGGAGGCTTCTGCTGCCAGCAGCCAATCGGTGCTCTCTGTACTTACCCCCCCTTCGCAGCTCAAAGCCGCCCAAAGCAGACTCTTTGAAGGCGATAGTTTTTTCAAACAATCAGCAGGGAAGATTTTACGGGAGTATGAGAAGAAATCCCTTCCCCGGGAAGATGGTTTAAGTGTAGAAGAGATTCGTCAGAGAACCGAATCAGAGCCGGTGGTAAGACTTGTATCACTTATTTTCGATGAAGCGATAAAGTGCAGGGCTTCAGATATTCATATCGAACCCTACGAACACAATGCTCAGGTTCGTTTCCGGATTGATGGGATGCTTAAACAGCACACCGAAGTTACCCGTTACATGTATACCCCACTGACTTCGAGGATAAAAATCCTGGCCGATATTGATATTGCAGAAAAGCGGATACCTCAGGATGGACGAATTCGCTATTCCTCTGAAGAGCAGGCATTTGACTTTCGCGTCTCCACTCTTCCCACCCATTATGGGGAGAAAACTGTAATCCGTATTCTTAAACACGATAAAGCTCTTTTGAATTTGGAAAACACAGGTATAAGTCCTTCTCAAATGGAAAAAATTAATAATCTGATCGAGAAGCCTCAGGGGATGATTTTTGTAACCGGTCCAACTGGAAGCGGCAAGAGTTCAACTCTTTTTTCCTGTCTCAACCGTATACGTGGCAAAGAGATAAACATAACAACAGTGGAAAACCCAATAGAGTACAAGCTTGAGGGGATCAATCAGGTTCAAATAAACGAAAAGGCAGGTGTTACCTTCGCGGCTGCACTTCGCTCTATACTTCGTCAGGACCCTGATGTAATACTGGTGGGAGAGATTCGTGATTCGGAAACGGCACAGATTGCAGTGCAGGCATCCCAGACCGGGCACCTTGTGTTCTCAACACTGCACACCAATGATGCACTCTCTGCTGTAACACGGCTTAAGGATCTTGGTATCCCGGGGTTTTTGATCTCATCATCCCTGCTTGCAATCCTTGCACAAAGACTGGTACGGGTTCTTTGTCCCGATTGCAAAACAGAACAGAAGATGTCTCCTGAAACAAAGCTTCGCTGGCGATCACTTCTTGGCTCTCATCCACTGCCCCGTACCTTTGCTGCCCAGGGATGTGAACGTTGTGGTTTTACGGGCTTTAGAGGCCGAACAGGAGTATTTGAACTTCTTATAGTAAATGAAGAAGTACGATCAATGATTGCAGATAATATTTCCGAAAGCGCACTTCGAAAACACCTTAAAGGGAACAGTTTTGTTTCTCTTATTGAAGATGGCATAGAAAAAATAGAACAGGGTATCACCACACCAGAAGAACTGTTGCGAGTTGTTCAGGTCGAAGATGCCCTTCATTTCCAAAACAAGGATGAATAGATCATTCTACAAGTAAAAGGCCCCGTTTTCATGAAATTAATACTTTGTTTAACCTTGATAGCAGCTCTGAGGATCAACTCATTTTCTCAGTTGCAGCCAGAAGAGAGCAGTACTGCAGATACCGTTGAGCAGCGTTTATCCCTCGATGTGAAAGACACCGACATTCGCGACGTCATACGTATGATATCCAGAAGTTATAACCTTAGCATCCTTATGGATCAGGATGTCAGGGGCACTGTAACGCTTCACCTTAATGATGTTCCTGTTATGGAGGGACTTAACCGCATTGCCCAGACCAATGGCTTTGAGATTGTTAGAGAGGGCAATGTCTACCGGATACAAAAAGCCTCAATTCAGCCCCGATCGGAGATCAGCTACAGTGATGGAAAACTGAGTCTTGACATAAACAATATGGATGTAAATGACTTTCTGGAGATTTTAAGTTCAAAGGCAAATATCAGTGTGGTAAGAGATTCTGAAGTTGATGGCCGTGTAACCGGCAAACTGTATCAGGTCGATCTCCATGATGGAATACGGGCGATACTTGAAGGAAATGGTTTTCAGGCAACAAGGCGCAGAAACATCTATCAGATATCCACTATTGACCCAGCTTCTTCGGTTCAGACCCGCCCTACAGGTATAAACCGACGAGGCTCAACTGGCGGTTTTTTTGTAGATTACAGAGATGGTCGTTTAAGCCTGGATGTGCAAAGTGGGGATCTTGAAGATGTGATCAGTGCCATATCAGAGCAGGGCGATGTACAAATAGTGACCTACGGGAATATAAAAAGTGAGGTAAATGCGAAGATAAATGATGCACCGTTAATAGAAGCTCTGGCTCTGTTACTTGGTGGCACCCGTTTTACCTTTGTACAGAGAGAAGGAGTGATACTTATAGGTGACAGAAATACCGCAACCCCTTCAGGCCAGGCACTCTCTATGTCTGAACTGATACACCTTAACCACATTAAAGCGGAAAACATTCCTTCAATTCTCCCTAAAGATATACCTGCTACCAATATCAGGGTAATAAAAGAGCAGAACGCAATACTGGTATCAGGTACTTCAGAGGACATAGTCACCACAAGAGAATTCATTAATGCTATCGATATACCTACCCCGCAGGTCAGAATAGACGCGGTAATTGTTGAGTATAAAGACAATCTTAACAGTGAAGTGGGTATACGCTACAGCACCGAAAAGGATATGAGAGATGATTCTTACCTGACGCTCCCGGCACCCAATACGCGCCTTTCGGATCAAACAGAAGGCACAGAGCTTGGTATTAGTGGTAAATTAATGCATGAAATACTTTCAGGTATTAATGTCAGTAAAAAAATTACAGACCTGATAGATTCCAACTTTTTTGCCGCCCTTAGAGTTCTTGAGCATCAGGACAAAGCGCAGGTTCTTGCCCAGCCATCCATACTTACTTTAAACGGGCACCGAGCCTCAATAGACGTAAGCGAAACCCAGTATTTTAGAATGGTATCCGGCACAGCAGAGAACCAGACTGTTCGGTTTCAACCCATTCAGTTTGGTATACAACTGGACATTACCCCCTGGATAAGCCAAAGTGGCCAGATTACAGCAGAGATCACCCCTGTTGTCTCTAACTCCGAGAACGTAAACAGAGAGGGTTATCCCAATGTCTCAAGCCGCTCTATGACTACTACCGTACGATTAAATGATGGTGAAACGCTGGTGCTTGGCGGACTCATCAAAAACCAGGAAACAGAGTGGCAACACAGAGTGCCCATACTGGGAAGGCTACCAATTATTGGTGCATTATTCAGAAACAGAGGACGTACCAGACAAAAATCTAATCTGGTGGTGTATATCACACCAAGGATTGTTTCAAGAGACCAAATGGTTGATCTTGACCAGGAACTTGAAAATATGAGCCTTGAGCAGAAAAATTTTCTTGAGCGCCAGGTTCATCACGGGATGGATAAAATGAGATCCTTCTTTAGCAGAGAAGAATCGGTCGAGGAAGATTTACAAAGTCAGGAGCATGATACAACACAGGATAAATTACCTGACAGTCTACCAACTCAGGAGCCGGAAGACTTTCCAACTCCACTTATTCAAACAAAGCTCGACAAACCTGAAAATGCTGATTCTTTAATTATTCAGGTAGAGGAATCGGCCAAACAGGATACAGAATAATGCATTCAGGCCCCCAAAAAAAGTGTAAGAAAATTACCGGTGTTGTACCTACTGAAAGCCTGAATTTTATCTCGGTTACTCTTATACGTACATCTTCATCACAGTGGAAAGTTAAATCCATAAAAGAGTGGCAGTCCGCAAACCGTGTAAAACCACAATTATTCTTATCCAATGGTGCCATGCTGGGTGTTACAACACATTGGTTGAACAATACGACCGGTGCCGCTCAGGACCTTATTTTTACACCATACGATTCGGCAGTTAAAGCTGCCACATCTCCTGTACATAACCAAGCTTTTATCAAAGCGCTTTCCGGAACTATTATCGACCTAGTAACCGATGATTTTTACCTTATAAGTATACCTCAGACCTTTTGCAAAGCGTGTAAGGAATCATTTATTTCGCTTCATTTTAATAAAGGTATCCTTAAGGCCGGGATCGTAATAAACAATAAGCTTGAAGGTGTTTTTAACCTTTCATGCCATACGACAGAGGAAGTTTTTGGTAATTTTGCTCGCATAGAGCGATACTGGAGCCATAAACTTAATCGCAATGATTTTCCAAATACGTGTGTAACCATTGGATCGAATTTAAATGATTTTCATTTAAACTCAAAAAATACACTATCAGCGGATATCCCAAAGGAGCTAATTGAAAGCAGTGATGCTTTAAAAGCAGCAGGTGTTGCATTTTCAAGAACAGGTGAAGCGCCTACCTTTGGTATCGCCAAAGAAGATCAGTACAGTACGTTTCGCCCTTTGGCACAAAAAATAGCAGTCTGCCTTCTTATACTTGCACTACTCTTTTCTGTCACACCGCGTGTTCTTACAATTTATTCTTCTCATCAGTTATCTGAAAAACAACGCCTGTACAACTCTATACTGAAAGAAGATCAGGACATCCGTGATTTAACAGAGAAGAGCGAAAAGCTATCACAGGAGATACTCTCTTTTAAACAAACCTACTCCAGACGTACCAATTGGAGCAGGTTACTGCAGGCTCTTGGGGAGAGCAGACCAGATGATCTGTTTATTGAACGCCTGGGCTCAGAACCAATTGGTGGCTCTGATGATAGGATTAGAATTGCCATTGGTGGTTGGGCACATTCTGAAACTTCAGTTACACGTTTTATCGCTAATTTGCAATCATTAACCTTTATTCATGGCATCTCCCTTTCATCTCTTGAACGGGATGCAGAAGAGAGAGAAATATGCCGATACCGAATCATATGCACTCTGGATTTATTCGAAAAATAGCTCTACATTATCAGTTAATAGTAATCATGAGTGCGGGTTTTTTCCTTTTCTGCGCTTCGATACACTATTTTGCGGTACCGCAGCTTTTAGCGCTGATTGAAAAACGGAGTAAGATAAATCAACTTAACTCCTACATATCATCCTCGGATGGATTCGATAAAATCAAAGCGGAGATAGCAAATACCAATGCTCTTCTTGAGTTGAAGTTAAAAGACTTACCCAGAGTGGCTTCCTCCAGAACGATTTCTGATGTTCTTGACCAGCTTATTAACCACGCAAAGGATGCAGGTTTTCAGTTGACAAAAATTCAGCCTGGTGAGGGGAACACTATCGGTAATCAGATTCACATACCTGTTGAGCTTGAAATGAGCACAGGATACAACTCTGTAGGAAAGTTTGTTGCTTCCCTTGAAACAGTGCCTCAACTGCTAAGGGTGGAACAAATTGGCACAGAAGCACAATCGCAAGATACACTGCTTGTAAGACTACTTGTAACCTGTTTCATCCCATCACAGGAGAATCAGTAATGCACTCAGATAGTACCAAATCCCTTCTGCTATTACTCTCGGTCGTATGCATCGCAACCGGTATAGTATTTTTGTTAGATCTACCTTCATCTCTTAGTCAGATATCCCCTGATAGCACATCTTCTCCCTTAAGAGACCAACAAGAAGATTTTCACTCCATAGAGCAGGCATTAAATATTCAATTCGATACTCATCCTGTAACATTCCCTGATGAATTACAATCTCCGTTCAGAATGTACACAAATAAACCAACACGCCCTGCGGCTGTTGTCAGAAGGCCTGTTGCTCAACCTCAACCAAGAACACCCCTACAGGTCAAAGGCGTGTTAACCCAGCCTTCATATATTGTAATACTTGAGGATAATACCGGTCAGACCTATATTAGAGAAAAAGGTGACAAGATACACGAAGCAACCATTATCGCAATCAGTAGAAATGGTGTTACACTCAGAGATAATCAGGGTTCTTACCAGATCAATGTAGAGGAAACTCCGTGAACATACAGGTAGGAAGCAGAAGTGGCAACACGATGCCATTTATCCTATTCTTCTCAGCAGTCGCGTTTATAACTTTATCAATTTTTCTTGCCTACCAGACACGATCAACAAAAGTTTCTTTCCGTTCACCTTCTGATTTACAGGCCCTACTCAATGCCAGATCTGGTGTGTATAAAGCGATTCATCTGTTCACCAATGACTTAAGTACCGAAGATACACTGCCCACCATTTCAACGACAAACCCCTCCTTTTCCATGGGTATGTTTGATGACAGAAACGATATTACCCTAAACGACGGTAAACTTCGTCTGGATGGAGAAGTACAAACAATCACCCTCTATGATAATGACAGCAGCAACAGTGCTGATGTCGCACTGACAGCTCAGGGAATATATTGTCTGATTAGTTCTGAAGCAACCGTTCTTGATATAACACGATTGGTAGAGGCAAAACTTGGCAGCGGACCTCCCGCGCTACCGGATACGGTTCTTATACTTGAAAATAATAATCCTGTAAGAGGAAGTTACAGAGGCACGGTTATACGGGAATCAGACGATCAAAGTAACAAACAGGAAGCAATAGACCGGTTTATATCGGAATACAGTAGCAGGTTGGCTAATGCAGATACATCCATTTTTGAGACACCTTTAACTATTCGATCCAAGAATGCAGTACACTCTATACCTGATATTGTAAGAACACATCTATTACTTGACGCTCCCTATTTTGATATTACCTGGAATGAAAAAAGAAATATTACTGTTTTAGGAGATTTGCAGATAAGCGGATCTTTTAATGTACAAAATCTCGACTTCGCGGTTGCCGGAGAGATCAGAATATTAGATAACTCCAAATTGGTTAATGTATCCCTTTTTTCCGATCATCGTATATTTATAGGTGATAATGCCACTTTTGAAGGAAACGCGATATCAATGGGGACCATAAACCTGTATGGAAGAGCAGAAGCAAAGAACAGAAGTTCCTTTATGAGTCTTGGCAAAAGAAGCAGCAGTAATGATTCCGGCAGTACATCCCAGAACTACTCTATCCTAATCTCCGAGGCATCACGCTTTGATGGAACAGCTATAGCAATTGGCAATGCATGGTCAATTAAAACCGACCCATCAACACAAATTAGCGGCATATTATGGGGGAATAACTTAGTATGTCATGGTGGAGAATTAGCAGGTATTTTACGGGCAAAAGGGTTGTCTGATTGTATTTATCAGGAAATAAGCCTAAATCCGGATGACGAAGATAGCGAGAATCTGTTCTCCGGTACAATAGCACCTCTTGAGAATATCAAAGAATACAAAATGCCCTATTTTATGGGGCAACCGAAAATTGTAAGCTGGCAGGAGATGTAGTATACATGAAAACAAATCCACCGGATCGAAACGGGTTCACGATTGTAGAATTGATGGTTTCTGTCTTTATACTTGGAATAATCTCTACATCTTTGCTTCAGGGTCTCTATTCAGGTGATAAGATCCGTGGCAGAGCGAATGTCGCCCGTAGCGCTTCACACCTTGCTCTTAATGAGGCTGAAAGGATAAAAAATTCAGCAACAACGGGTTTTATTATTCAGGATTCTGTCTATCAACAGACAATCAGAGGGGTGAGTTATTCTGTTAACAGAACCGTTCTGTCTCATCACCTTACGGATAATTCAGAGCCGATTGAAATACATATTGATATTACTCCGGAGCCATCAGATTTTCCATCCTATTCTTTCAGGATGATTCAGGGGTATGACTTTTAATACAATTAAAGAGATGAAGCCATTTAAACGTTGTGGGGTAAGTATAATTGAACTTACTGTTGCTATGGCTATATCTGCAGTGCTGCTCTCAATACTTTTCTACACATGGAATACTTTTAACTTTCAAATAGCGCAAAGAGACCATGTGTATTCATTGCGGGATGAAACGATCCGTATTGCCGAAGAGATAACCACTAACATACGACGAACTCCTTCTGTACTTGATTATTCATTGAATTCGATACGATTCATTTCTCCAACTCATGGCGACACAGTAGAATACAGATTTGATGGAGAGCAACTTTCAAGAAATGGCAAAACAGTAACAAACCGTGCTTACGGTGGGGAAATTACTTCTTTTGAGATCAGAGGCCATAATACGCAAATTGGATCAGAGCACATTTTACTGGAGATTTTGCTGACAAGCAGTGACAGAAGAGATAACAGGGATACTGTGAGGAGTATCGTAGGCAGCAAAACTGTTGGAGATGATGATAATAAGTTTTGGTGGTAAGCGGTTCTAATCGCTTCCAGAATGAGCGTCCATCAACCCTCATTCTCCTCTTTGAAAAAAGTTGCCGATAATTTTCAACACCAACGTGAGGGAAAGATTAAAGCCGCCGCCCCAAAAATGATCGAATTTGGGAATGAGTGATGAGCAGATTGAGAAGATTACCTCTCTGGGCATCGAGATAATAGAGAAACTAAGAGAGAAGGCATAAAATAAGCTAAAGGTGAAACGTCGTAAGCACAAAGTGAGCAGTATAACTGGATCAATACCTTAGTTCAGCGTTGTGGATTCAGAATCTCCCGTTATGGTTTTACTATTACGCGCGACGACGGTTAATACGCCTCATTCATCAATAGCCCAAATTTACTAATATCGAGCCCGATCTCCCTCAAACGCCTGTTTAACAGTGAACCAAGCGGATGTTGAGAGGGCAGGAGTTCAAGAAATATTGCATCATAACCCCTGCAATCAAGGTCCTGAAGCGTAGGGTAGAGATTTGCGGCGGCTTCACCTAAATCCCCTGCAAGCGATAGATTTCTGACGAACTCATATTCTGACGAAAAATTGACACTTTCCCCAAAAGTCACAAGAGCAACTCTGTTACAGCTACTCTGATCGTAAACAGAAAGTGAATCCTTTTCCGCAACAAATAGTGGTGTTGAGAGTACAAGTGAAGGCGATTGCTTATCGAAATAATTCTGCACTGATCCTCCGGTAAACCATTCAATTGTTCCGGTAACCTCTTTAATCTTCTCCACCGGAATAGATCCAGGTGAAACAATCAGAGGTGAATGAGAATCCAAAAACGAAATAACAGTCGCGTCATCGTTAATAATCCCACTATCAGTTTTAAACACCTCCCCATCCTCACTGCCCAAAAACTCAGATTCTTCACATGAGTCTTTTACCACAGCCAAAGGACCGTGCAGGTCAATAAATTGCCTGAACTCATCATTTTGCGGCATAGTAACCATTACAGTTGAACTGCGGTTATTTAGAATCCCGGGCACATTTTCTCCGGAGCTGAAAATCAGATTAAGACTACCAGGCCAAAACCGGGTAGAAAGCAAATAAGCAGTTTCAGGGAACTCTGCAACGATATCAAGCAGATCGATTCTGTTACTTACACACACCATCGGCTGCTCAATGTGATTTGCCCCCGTTTTTATCAACATTTTTGCCAAAGCTTTGCTGCTGAAAACAGAAGCTGCTAAAAAGGTACCGGAAGCGGTTTCAAGCCGTAACAAGGAGTCGTCCATAGTTTTAGTCCTTCTTTCCATCCGTTTTTCCTTTCAATGGGGTATCACATTTTTCTTGCGAAGAAATGGCTTTTTTTATCTAAATATTACGGCTTTACTGTGCCAGTATTTTCTCCCGGGATATAAAATCGGTATTATATTTACCCTGCTTAAATCTCTCATTATCCAGAATTTTTAGATGCAGTGGTATTGTTGTTTCGATCCCTTCCACCTTAAATTCATGCAGTGCCCGTTTCATTCTGGCTATAGCAACATCACGATTCTCAGCGTGTACTATAATCTTTGCAACAAGCGAGTCATAAAGGTGAGGTATCGTGTAGCCGGGGTAGATGTGGGAGTCGATTCTAACCCCCGGGCCCCCGGGTAGTATAAGATGAGTAATTGTTCCCGGTGATGGAATAAAGCCCTTATCGGGATCTTCAGCGTTTATTCTGCACTCTATTGAATGCCCCTCATGCAGGACCTCTTGCTGAGTGAAGGGCAGTTTTGCACCACCGGCGACCAATATCTGATGTCTCACCAAATCGATGTCACTACAAAGCTCTGTTACCGGATGCTCAACCTGAATGCGGGTGTTCATTTCGATAAAATAGAACCGATTTTGTTCATCAACTATATATTCTACCGTGCCGGCGCCAATGTAGTCTGTTTGCTTTGCCAGTCGTACTGCAGAATCAAACATCTTCTGGCGCACCTGCTGTGGTAGAAACGGTGCAGGACTCTCTTCAATTAGTTTCTGGTGACGTCTTTGAATCGAACACTCTCTCTCCCCCACACTTACCGCATTTCCATATCCATCGGCAAGAATTTGTACTTCAACGTGACGTCCCACCTCGATAAAACGCTCCACATATACACTGTCATTACCAAAGAAATTCTGAGCTTCATTGCGTGCAAGATGAAGGTTCTCTGCAAGTTCGGCCTCCTCCCGAACGATGCGCATCCCTTTGCCACCACCACCTGCAGCGGCTTTAATTATAAGCGGATACCCAATCTCAGAAGCGATTCGCATCACCTCCTGATCACTCTCCACCGCTCCATGACTACCGGGTATCACCGGCACATCGGCTTCAAGCGCTGTTTTTACAGCAGCTATTTTATCACCCATTCGACTAATGGTCTCAGGTGAAGGGCCGATAAACACGATACCATAGGCATTTACCAATTTGGCAAATTCAGCGTTTTCAGAAAGAAATCCGTAACCTGGGTGTATAGCATCTGCTTTAGCAACCTTTGCCGCTGTAATTATCTCTCCCTTATTAAGATAGGTCTCCCTTAGGTTACCTTTGCCAATGCAGAGAGCTTTGTCAGCATATTTCACATGAAGTGACTCTTTGTCCGCTTGAGCATACACAGCTACCGATTCTACCCCTATCTCCTTTAAGCTACGAATAACCCTCAGAGCAATCTCTCCACGATTTGCAACCAGAACTCGCTTTAACATGCAGCTTCTCTTTCTCCTTGAAACCTCTGCAGTTCAAAGGGGATGATGTACCTGTTTTACTCTATAAGCTGTTGTTCTCTACAGTAATATAACGTGTTGGTTAAATTTTTGTCAAATCTTGCCACCAATTAAACCCATTGTGCTCCCCGGTTAAATTGTCATTTTTTTTACCACCATCTTTGTTCTTCTATTTATATTGAAACAGCTGGTACTAAAAAACTTAAAATAAATAGCTATTACCCAATGGCATAGGATAGGAAATTAAAGAGTATGATTCAAAAAGAGTCACTTCTGTTTAAGACCTTATCACCACAGGATACATCGGTTGATTTTTTTATAAAAGATCTCGCTGACTCCTGCAATCTGCCCCCTTTTGAAATACGCCAAATTGTGGTAGGACACGGACTTAACAAATTCCCTGTACCCCAAAACGGCAGCATTAATGATATAGAGGCTATTTTTAAACGTAACCGAGTAAAATGTGTACCGTTTAATGGTTTAAAAAATGCCCCACAGGTGAAAAACGCACGTACCGTTTCATTTCACGATTCAATCACAACGCTCTGTGGTGCAAATAACGAACCACTGCTTTGTGTTGACAGTAATGCAGAACTTTTTTTTATAATCACCGATATCTCCGGTAATGATCAGGCAAGACGCATGCTTAAAACCAGGTTTGGTACATCATGTTACGGGGACCTTCCTGCTGCCCTCAAGGGAGTATGTATGCACGATCCCGTAGTTGACATTTACCTTCCGGAGCAACCCGACATTGCGGTACGAGTGGATCCCAAAACCTTCTCCTTTTTAAGTATGAAAGATCGAATGAGCCACTCAAAAAGTATCAATTTATCTATACTGATAAAAAACCTCTGCTCTATTTGCAAACAGTATAAATATGATGATTACTTCGGTTTATCAGATCTTACCACACGATATATAAAAGATAAACCGCGGGAAAAAGTTTTTGATGACCTCACACTCTACGGGCAAATCCTAAGTACAGCCTACTTTGGAGGACTTTTTTCGAACCAGGACGTCAAAGCAGTCGTGAGAGAAAAGGTCCACACTCCTTTGAACACTCCTTTGAACACTCCTTTGAACACTCCAGCACCAACCAGCAGTGAAAAGAGGCGAATCAGTCAGGAAGACCGACTGAAACGAATCATGAAAAGAGCATCTCCCCCTCCAGCGGTCGAGGGGCATACCTTTAGCAAAGCAACAATCAGTTCGATTTTTGTTCTGGCCTTTCCCACCGCCTGGGCATCAATGTTTAGTGCTATACACCAGTACAAAGATACCTATTTAGTTTATATTTTTGGTATTCTGTCCTTTTTTCCTGCACTATTTTTACTGGTTAAAGGGTTGTATCTATTTAAGTGGCGCAGGACAGTACAAAACACACCAACATCAAGGATACGCTCAGCAGCAATGGGAATGATCGAGTTAACCGGGGTGGCTTCCGGAAAATATGAGCTGCTTGCTCCATTTACCCTCACCCCCTGTGTTTATTACCGGTGCAGGATCTACAAACGTCACGATCATGAAAACAGACGTGATTGGAGACTTAAAAGAGAATATTCTTCAGGAAAACTTCCATTCTACATCATTGATGATACCGGAAGAATATGTGTCAATCCCAAAAATGCTCACATCACCAGTTTTAAAAAGTACAGGGAAGTGTTAACCGGTGGACACTTTGGCGCTTCCATGCGGTATTCAAAACTGGACTCAAATACCCGCGTTATACTTGATGTAATACCGGAAGGTAAAAAATTATATGTCTTGGGGTTTTCAAAACGAAGCTGGCAAAAAAAGACCATTGAAGAGCAGGTTCGCCATAAATTGGAATCCCTAAACTACAGCAAATCAGCCATTGCCAGGTTCGATACCAGTGCCGATAACAAACTAAACAGAAATGAACTCCTGGAGGCTGCTTCTATAATTGATCAGGAAATCAGAAAGAAGAAAAAATCGATAACTCCTGAGCGGGAAGTAATAATCGATAAACCCCCCTACGGAAGAAAGCCCCTTATAATTGCTTCATCAGAAAAGGATCTTATCAAAAACCTTGGCATTCAATCTGTTATGTACCTTCTCTCAGGGTTGGTATTGCTTGCGATCGGTACACATTCTCTAATTCAATTGTTGTAAAATTGAGGGATTAATGTTAATTTATTATCATTGATTCTCCTTCTACATGAAAGGTTTACTACTATGGCATGGGTTGCACTGGTTTTAATTCTTGCGCTTTTAATTATTGGTGTCGTTTATATAATCACTATTTATAACGGACTGGTGGCACTAAAAAACAATATATCAAAAACCTGGAGCAATATCGATGTTTTGCTTAAACAAAGGTATGATGAGCTTCCCAAGCTTATAAAGGTGTGCGAAGGCTACATGATTCATGAACGCTCAACTCTTGAAAATGTTACCAAAGCCCGCTCAATGCTTCAAAGTGCCAGCTCACCTCAACAGCAGACTGAAGCAAGCAACATGCTGACATCTGCACTTCGCTCTTTGTTTGCTCTCACGGAAAACTACCCGGACCTTAAAAGTGATATCAATTTCCGGCAGCTTCAGGCCCGTATCACCGAACTTGAAGAGATGATTGCTGATCGCCGGGAATTTTATAATGAAACGGTAAACACCTATAACATTCGTATTCAACAGTTCCCCGACATATTTATAGCCAACCAGATCGGCTACAGACGCGCACAGCTTTGGAAAATTAACCCTGAGCATCGAAAAGATGTCAAAGTTGAATTTTCCTTCAGATCTCCCTGATTTATGCCCAGATTTGACATACCCATGTCACAAATGTATTTATAAGTAGAAATGATCATTTAATCATGCTGCGGCTCAAATCAAAGCCACAAGGTTAATTTCATGCTTAAAAAATTACATTTGTTTCTATTATTTCTGCTGTTTTGCCTCTTTTTTTCAACACCATTTGCTGAGCAACAAACCCTCTCGGTTGCTTTGACTGGCCAATACCCCCCCTTTAGTTTTTATAACGTGCAGGGGGAGCTCGATGGGTTTGATGTCGATGTTTCAAAAGCCATAGCCGATCATCTGGGCTACGAGCTTGAGATTATCACCACCGAATGGGATGGTATCCTTGCAGGCCTTCTTGCAAACAGATATGATGCTATTATTGGATCAATGGCCATTACTGCCCAGCGTGCAGAAAGAGTCTCCTTCTCTACCCCCTATTACACCTCTGGTGCTCAGGTCTTTATCAATCTTAAAGATAAGGGGGAAATAGAGGGGATTGAAGACCTTAGTGGTAAAAGGGTCGGAGTGGTGCGGGGTGAAACTTACGAGCATTTCCTCAGAGAAAACCATCCCGAAGTCCAGGTGGTTACCTACCGAAGCACCGTTGATATTTTTCAGGACATGAACAATAACCGGCTCGAGGCTTTTTTGAGCGACCGACTGGTTGGACTCCATCAGATCAAATCTGCCAACATGCCCTTTATTTTAGCCGGCGATCTTCTTTATGAAGAGCAGATGGGTATTCCGGTTAGAAAACAGAATACTGAGCTGCTTGGCAAAATTAATCAGGCGCTTGAAACGATGGAAAGCGACGGTACACTTGAAGAGATACACGCACGGTACTTTGGACCTGCTACAGTAAGCATAGCTGAGGAAGGCGCATCTGAGTCAATGAGCATGGGCCTTATTGCCTCTATGCTGATTCAGGGGTTCGTTATTACCATCGGTGTTGCGATAGCATCAATTCTGGCAGGACTCATTTTGGCTATACCGGTAGGAGTCATTTTGCACTCCGAACCCCGTGTGTGGTACACAATTTTTCGCTCAATTACAGATTTTATCCGTGGAACTCCGGTTCTTATACAACTTTTCTTTGTCTATTTTGGGGCACCGCAGCTTGGTATCTCTCTTTCCCCTATCGCTTCTGCCATTATAACCCTTTCACTTAACTCCGCAGCATATATGTCTGAGGTTATACGCTCGGGCCTGATGGCAGTAGACAAGGGACAGGGTATCGCGGCAAGGGCTCTTGGATTAAACAGAAGAGAGCAGTTTCTTTACGTTGTGTGGCCTCAGGCGTTTCGTGTGGCTCTTCCCCCGCTGGTTAATTCCGCAGTTGCGCTTCTTAAAGATACAGCACTCGTTTCCGTAATATCGGTAAATGAAATTATCACAGAAACACAGTCGATAATCAGTGTTACCTATGACCCGATGAGGTTCTATTTTATTGTAGCGATAATGTTCTTTGCCTTTACCTACCCGCTGATGCAGCTTGCCGGTAAAATTGAACGCAATCTCAAAAGCAAAGGTTACACCGTATGATAGAAATTAAAAATGTTAACTACGAATATGTTCCCGGTAAACCTGTACTGAATAATATATCCGCAACGTTTCGTGATTCGGAGCCAATCTCAGTTGTTCTGGGTGAAAGCGGATCGGGAAAAACAACGCTGCTTCGCCTGCTTGGTCGTTTCCTCTTACCACAATCCGGTGAGATACTGGTAAAGGGTAAGGAGATAAGCACAATAGAAGAAAAGCAGTTTCGAAAGATGGTAGGGATCGTGTTTCAGCAGCTTTACCTCTTTCCCCATCTTACGGTTATGGGAAACATGACCCTTGCACTGCAAAAGGTGTTCAGGGTTTCACCTAAAGAAGCACAGCAAAGAAGTCTCAGAGTGCTTGAGCGCCTGGGGTTGCAGTCTCTTAAATCCAGCTACCCCTGTCAACTTAGTGGTGGTCAGGCCCAGAGAGCCGCAATAGCACGCGCCTTGGTCCTCGAACCCGATTACCTACTGCTGGATGAACCCACTTCAGCGCTTGATATCAACACCACCAACGATTTCTGTAAATGGTTAAAAACGCTGCAGGAAAACACACGATTTATCATCGTTACCCATGATCTGCCCTTTGCCCATGAAGTGGCCCATGAAGGCATACTGCTCCAAAATGGTGAAGTCTATGCAAAAGGTGATATAGAGGAGATTACAGATGTTTTCACCAACACAGTACAAGAGGCTAAAGCCGGCTAACCACTGCATCTGATTATCTTTGTAACAATACTTGCCTGTATTAGCAATAATTTACTATATTGCTAATACTATATCTCCATTTGTACTGATCTGGTGATATGTCTTTCAATCAAATATTCTCCTTAGTATTCCAGGTCTTTGTGTTAAAGCTTTTTACGCTATAACTGTATTTACACCTTCTGAACCTTAACCTCTGTTTCAGTAAGGAGCACATCATGAAACTTTCGGCGCTGTTTCTCTCTCTTTTAATCTCCTTAACGTCTCTTCATTGTAGTGGTGATCCGGTTTTGACATTTATGGCTGGCGGTGCACCCAACGAAATTGCCTACTGGGAGTCTGTGGTCGAAACGTTTGAGGAGGAAACCGGCATTGCGGTAAGACTCATTCGTCAGACCACCGATACCGATCAACGAAAGCAGAGTATTATTTTAGCGCTCAGGGGAAGGCGCAGTGATCCGGATGTGATGCTTGTGGATGTTGCCTGGATAGGTCAGCTTGCAGCATCAGGGTGGCTTATGCCCCTCAATGATTACAACATAGATACCCAGCCATTCTTTTCACCCGTTATTTCATTGGCAAATACCTATGAAGAGTCGCTTATTGGCCTGCCTTTGTATGTTGACGGTGGTCTTCTTTACTACAGAAAAGACCTTCTGGAAAAGTATGGGTACGATTCACCGCCCCAGACCTGGGAACAACTTCTTGAGATGGCCAAAACGGTCCAGAACGGTGAGCGGGAACATAACAGTGATTTCTGGGGCTATGTGTGGCAGGGAGCACAATATGAGGGACTGATCTGTAATGCTCTTGAGACATTTGTCTCCGCGGGAGGTGGTATCCTCGATTCACATGGTAACTCAATCACGTCCACAGAGGAAAATGTTAAAGCTCTTGAATTTATGATCTCACTTATCCATGAACACGCGGTCTCCCCTCCCAATACCTTCACTGACATGAAAGAGGAGGAGGTAAGAATGACTTTTCAGGCTGGCAATACACTCTTTCAGCGCAACTGGCCCTATGCCTGGGGACTTCACAATGCAAAAGACTCAGAAATAAAAGGTAAAGTGGCAATAGCACCCCTGCCCTCTTTTCCCGAACACCAATCGGCCGCTACACTTGGTGGCTGGCATGCGGTGGTCTCTGCTTACAGCGATATGCCGGAAGAAGCCGTACAATTTTTACAATATATAACTTCCTATGATGTTCAAAAGGATATGACACTGAACCTTGGCTGGAATCCAGGCAGAAGTGATCTTTATGAAAATGAAACCATACAAAGCTCCGCGCCTCACCTTGTTGAGCTAAAACCGGTGTTTGAAGGGGCGGTCCCCAGACCGGTTGTCCCCTATTATTCAGAAATCTCCCAAATTCTACAAAAGCAGATAAACGCCGCTCTGGCAGGTCAGGTCAGTGCTGCACAAGCGCTGGAAAATGCAGACAAGGGCATTGTTAACTTAATAACCACCCATGAAAATGCACAGTAAACTACTTAAACAGATCAATAGCAGGGAAACAGTTATCGCCCTGCTGTTTCTGTTTCCTGTAATTGCTTTTAGTGCGGCTTTTATCCTGTTCCCTATTTTTGGAACTTTTGTCAACAGTATGTACCGGGATGTCAGCTATCTCCCAAGAGCCTTTATTGGCCTGGATAACTATAGTAGCGCCCTTACATCAACGGGGTTCTGGCGTGCTACAGTGTTTACGCTTCTCTTTGCTGCCGTTGCGGTACTACTGGAGCTTTTTTTGGGTTTACTGTTTGCTCTCCTGCTTAACGAAAAGTTCAGGGGTCGTGGTGTGCTCAGAGCTGCCGTTCTTATACCATGGGCTATCCCCACCATTATTGCAGGCAGAACATGGCAGGTGATGTATCAATACAGCTATGGTGTGATTAACTTCATCTTTACCTCAAGCGGAGTTGCTGAAAATAATATCAATTGGCTGGGTACTTCCTATAGTGCATTCTGGGCAATTGTACTTGCCGATGTCTGGAAAACAACTCCGTTTGTGGTAATTATTTTACTGGCAGGACTTCAGGCAATACCCGGAGACCTTTACAAGCAGGCTAAGGTTGATGGAGCAACGATGGTAAAACGTTTCACCAAAATCACTCTACCCCTTTTAAGCCCGGTGATACTGGTGGCAGTAATCTTTCGCACCATCGATTCTCTGCGAATTTTTGACCTGGTCTATGTACTCACCGGAGGCGGCCCCGGCGGCACGACACAAACCCTTTCATATATCGGCTATCAGCACTTTAATAATGATCAGTTTGGAATGGGTTCTACTATTTCTGTAATAATGTTTGCAATCTCCTTTGCAATAACGATAGTGTACATAAAAAAGGGTAACTTTAAAAAGGGAATCAACTAATTTATGAGAGAGTTATTCACCCAGAGATTTCTCATATTCGCAGGTGCTCTTTTCCTGATGTTTTTTGCTTTAACCCCTTTTTTGTGGATGATTGTCATCTCTGTTACAACTGAACCCGATTTCCTTATTACCGGTAATGTCAGCTACACGTTTCAAAATTACAGAAACGTCCTTACATCTCCTTCACTTAATTTTCCAGCGTACCTGAAAAACAGTCTTATTGTCAGTTCTGTAACAGCACTGATTGTCACAATTATAACCAGTTTTTCTGCCTATGCGGTAACCCGCTTTCGTTTTCCGGGCCGGGTGGCTATTCCGGTGGCAGTGTTAGCCCTTTCCATGTTTCCTCAAATAAGTATTGTGGGATACTTGTTCAGGCTTTTTTCCGATTTCGGCCTCACCAATACGTATGCAGCTCTGATTCTTCCCTATACAGCCTGGACCACACCAATTGCGCTGTGGATAAACATGAGTTATTTCTTTCAAATCCCTACAGATCTTGACAAAGCAGCGCTGGTTGATGGAGCAGGCAGAGTTAAAGTGCTGTTTAAAATTATACTACCCCTTGCTCTTCCCGGGGTATTTTCAGCCTTTTTGCTGGTCTTTATTATGAGTTTCAATGAATTTTTGTTTGCTTTAATGTTAACTATTGACCATTCAGCGCAAACGATTCCGGTAGGAATAGCGCTTTTTCAGGGGATACATGGAGAAATACCCTGGGGTAATCTTATGGCAGCCTCAGCGGTATCATCAGTACCCCTTGTAGCGCTTACTTTGCTTTTCCAGAAATATATTGTCAGTGGACTTATGAGCGGATCTGTCAAAGCTTAAAAACTTAACCCATAATTAAAACGATATGACTGAAACAAAACCACCTTTTAAAAATCCCAAAGCCCAAAGCACAGACGCAACAGAGGTAAAACTCTGTGAGTTATCTAAAACATTTACATCACTCAGAGGTAGGGTTGAAGTGCTTAAATCTATCGATTTGAGTATAAAGCCCGGTGAGCTTTTTGTGTTGCTTGGACCTTCAGGATGTGGCAAAAGCACCACCTTAAACCTCATTGCCGGCCTGGAAAAACCAACCGGCGGAACTATACACTTTTCCGATAAATGTGTGGTTGATGCAAAGGAGAAAATCTTTCTTGCCCCTTTTGAACGAGACATCTCTTTTGTGTTTCAAAGCTATGCAATCTATCCTCATATGACCATAGAGCAAAATATCGAGTTCCCCCTCACAAATCTTAAAGAAAAACTAACCAAGCAGGAGCGGTTGAGCAAGGTGAGGGAGACAGCAAAAATCCTTCAAATTGAGGATCTTCTTGATCGAAAGCCATCGGAACTTTCGGGTGGTCAGCGTCAGCGGGTGGCCATTGGAAGAGCGATTGTTCGAAACCCATCACTATTTCTTATGGATGAACCGCTTTCAAACTTAGACGCCAAACTAAGAACCGAAATGCGAGCTGAATTAAAAGCTATACAGCAGAAACTGGGAATTACTACTGTTTATGTTACCCATGATCAAATTGAGGCTATGACACTTGGAGATCGCATCGCGATCCTTGACAAGGGTATATTGCAGCAGATCGGATCACCAGATCAGATTTATAGCAGCCCGCGAAATATCTTTGTCGCCTCTTTTATCGGCTCACCGCCATTGAATCTCATCGAAGGAACGGTGCAGCACAATGATGAAGACACTGTGCTGCAATCCCAAAATCTAAAAATAAAACTCAGTGGTGCTGTTGAGGAAAAAGCGGTAAAGATGTACGGTAAAAAGGTGGTGCTTGGAATCAGACCAGAAGCGATCTCTTTTACCAGTGAAGAAAAAGCAGATACATCTATCTGCTTTACTATTGTCGAGAACCTCGGTCCGGAGTATCTGCTTCACGCATTTTTGGATGGAGCAGGTAAATTTACAATGCAGTCAAGAACCCCTGTTGCTTCCGGTACTGCTTGTGGTTTAAAACTGGACATGAACAGATTGCACCTGTTCGACCCCGAAACCAAAACGCGTATTTAATCCCGGGTGCCTCTGTTTTGCTCAAGCTGCTCTCTAAATTGAATACCTCTCTCTTCTCTACGGGACTCGATCTCTGCGATGGTACGTTCCACCTGCTTTTTTACCTCAGGGGGCAAGTCCTTTAATCTGTTGTGCACCTGGAGCTCCTTCTCCCTGACTACAGCGCCCCGCTCCTTTTCTGCTGGCCGGTTTCTTGACGCGGAATCTATTCGGGCGATATCTTCTTCTGACAACGACTCCATTATTTGTGTCATCATTGATGAGGCATCTCTTTTTACCCCTTCTCTGTCGCCACTGATTACCTGAGTAGAGAACAGAAGCACTAATATTGAAGTGAAAGCTATGTATTTAAAGTGTTCAGGTTTCATCTCCCTCTCCCGTCGATCAGGGCAGAGTATCATACTCTGACCCTGGTTTTATTCTGCCAATACTAAGCGTTTTTCTTCTTTGGTTATTCTAAATCGAGTCTTTCACGAATTTGTCGAATCTCCAGCAGCTTTTGATCAACCCGCTTCTGCATTCTATCCCGGGCCTGTTCCGATACATTTTCTCTTACACGCTCAGAAACGATCTCCATGTGCTGCTGCAGCTTATCCAGTGCTTCGTTAAGGTTCGCTTCAGCCTGCTGGCGTCGCTCTGCAATAAACTCCTCAGATCTGCCTCTTGCTCTCTGGGTCTGGAACTCCTCCACACTCTCCCGTACTTTTTCAAGCACCGGTTCTGCGTCTTCCATAACCCTGTTCATATGCTGTTCCATATCGGAAGGGGCATTTGGTGCAGGTGCCTGTCGTGCTGTTGCCCCGGACACGAGCATAAAAACCGCAACTGCCATGCTTATAGTTTTCAATGTCCTGTTCATACTTCCTCCCTTAAAAACAATTGTATTTATTATCTGAGCGCTTAAATAATCAAACAACGTGCCATAAACCCTATCCCTCTAAATAACATAGGGTTACACCTACCCTTTAAGACCGTGAACTGTTTTTTTTGGGGTTGAAAGTCCCCATCCCCCTGCTCCACCTTCTCACTCTACCTGCTTAGTGATTGATTTTTTAACATTTAGAAAGAAGTAACACAGTATGTATAATTAACCCCACACTATGCAGCATTATGGTTTTTAATGGTTCACCCCTCTTTTAACTCATAAAATAGATAAACTTTGGGTTTAAAGTCTACTCTAAGTACCTGAAAACAAAATAGTAGGAAACAATATCTTACAATTTATAAACACATACTAACACTATGATACCTAACCATTTAGGCAACCTAAGCGCACATAAATATAACCCTATACATTTGAAATCAAACAACTATTGCCGTGTCCAGCATAAACAAGCACTCAGACTACCTGTAAAATAATGAAATCAACATCTTCTAAACATGAAAAAAACTATAAATCAACTGTCCCTTTTCGGGGCAATAATTCTTATTTTTGTCCTTGCCCCTAATCTTCGCTTATTGTATTTAAGTGTAGGTGTTGCTGGTAAACCTAACGTCACAGATGTAACTACTATTTTATAGGTAATAAACTACATTATTTTTCGTGCACAGCTGTCTTGCGTAAGCGACAATTTTACACCGGAGGGAAAGAGTGGTAAACCATTTTAAAAGACTGGCAATGGTACTGGTAGTAGTACCAGCTATTATCCTGGCTCAGACACATACTAACAGAACTTTTCCTTTGGTATTTGATTCACCCCACCAAAGTATGCTGGCACAGAGTTTAACTGATACCGATATAATAGAAAAACGCTCCAGATTTGTTGAAATTAATTCTGCTGTGGTAAATACATCTGTAATATCGACGAAAGACACGCTTAAACTGAACCTCTTTGAGGACCGAGATTTTATTGCGATTGTTGACCGGGTTAAAGAGGATGTAAATGGCACTGTTTCAATTCGGGCAAGAATAGCAGATTACGAATTTGGCTATATTCTTTTATCCGCTACTACAGAGAACAAAATCGCAGGGTATATATCCATTCCTGAAAGAGCAGAGCGATATGTCATCAGAGATATGGTAAACACTGGTACACAACAACTCTTAGAAGTTAAAAATATTGATGTATTGGTAGGATCGCCTCCGATAGTTCCGGATATTGACGAGCAGCCCGGACTAATGAGTTTTAACCAGCTCCAGGGAATGGATATTCAGGATGACCTGCAGCCGGTTATTATCGATATAATGGTGGTTTATACGCCAAAGGCCAAAGAGTGGGCCCAAAACTACGGCGGCGGCATCGATAACGTTGTTGCTATGGCTATGGAAAGAGCCAATCTGGTACTCGATAACAGTAACACATTGATGAATATCTCTTTGGTCTATTCTGGTATGGTCGACTACGTAGAAGATACAATAAGTGCCGACACCGACCTTAAAAGATTAAGAACACCCGATGATGGCTACATGGATGTGGTCCATGACCTGCGCGATCTTTACGGAGCTGATCTGGTACACCTGTTCTCCTATGAAACTCAAACCGGAGGCCTTGGTTACCAATTGGACTGTAAAAATGGTAAACCAGAAATGGGTTTTGCTCTTTCGCGTATTCAGCAAGCAGCATGGAGCTATACTTTTATTCATGAACTGGGCCATAATATGGGAGCTCACCACAGAGCTGATCAGGAACATCAACCCGGACCGACACAATGGAACTACACCTGGTCGGACAACACCTGGTCTGCGGGATGGCGCTGGATTGGAAATGATCGTAACAGGTATTGCTCTGTTATGTCTTATAATGACCCCTGGGACGGCGATAGTGTAATATGGGTCCCTCACTTCTCAAACCCGGATATCAACTACCAGGAAACGCCAACAGGGGATGCAGTATATGCAGACAACGCAAGAACTTTACGGGAGATCAGACATGTAATTGCTGGTTACAGACCCGCACATGATGCGCCAAGGGACTTTATGGCCACCCCGAGCTCTGTTTCACAGATCGACCTCACATGGAACAAAAAAGAGAACAGAGATATCCTGCTTCTTTACTCTACCGACAGCCTTTTCGGTATACCGGAAAACGAGCAGTACTATCTGGAAGGTGATTCTATCAATGGTGGAGGAACAGTGCTTTATGCCGGAGACGCAGAATCGTTCAGTCATAACGGATTAACCCCAAATACCCGCTATTATTACAAGATATATTCCAAAATTTCACCATCACCCCAATGGTCTGCACTTGGAATCAAAACCAATGCCATAACAGATAGCGTTTCGGTAGTATTTTCAGAGAATTTTGACGCAACCGATACCATTCCGTTTGGGTGGGAAACGGAAGACCACCAGGGATATGGCAGGATGTGGAACTTTGGAACACATTCCGATGGTTTAGTGCGAACTACCGGAAACTATGCCTACTTAAAAAGTGATGGTTCTGGAAATGGTGATACAGTAAATGCAGATTTGATAACTCCTTCCCTGGACTTTTCAGCCTATACTGACCTTACCCTATCATTTACCTACTATTACAGCCACTCTGATGAATCTCAGGCAACCCTCTCTTACAGTATTGATGGAGGTGACTGGACTTACATTTCACAATGGAACCCCGAGACCAACAATCCATCTTCTTTAAACGTGACACTTAGCAATTTTGACGGTAAGAGAGACGTGAGGTTTAAATGGAATTATACCGGTTACAATGGCCATTTAAATGTTGATGATATCGTAGTTACGGGTAAAGAGCTTATTATTCTGGGAGATCTCTATCACATTTACGACGGTTTGGAAAAGAGTGCAACGGTGCTTTCTGCACCCGAAGATTCGCAGATACAACTTACCTATAATGGCATAGATAGCTTGCCTGTTGATGCCGGGCGCTACGAGGTAATTGCCCTAATGGATGGCAGTGATAGTGTCCAAATCTCTGATACACTGGTGATTAACCCACGTCCGATCTCAGTAGCTGCGGACTCCACCGGTAAAGTGTACGGAGAAGACGACCCTGAGCTGACCTACACTGCTTCAGACCTTATTGGAGATGATCAATTCACGGGGGATTTGTCCAGAGACTCAGGAGAAAATGTTGGAACCTACGACATAAATCAGGGATCAGTATGTGCAGGGGACAACTACCACATATACTTTAGGGACGCTCCTTTTATCATTAATCCAAGACCGATTACCATAGCAGCCGATTCCGTAAGAAAGATATATGGTGAAAAAGACCCTGAATTGACCTACAGTATTTTTTCAGGCGATCTTTTAGGCGATGATGAGATTACCGGGGTTTTATCCCGAGAACCCGGAGAAAGCACTGGAAGCTATCGGGTCCTACAGGGAGATCTTGGCGCAGGTGATAATTACGCTATTTCATTCGGTGACGGTTTTTTCATCATTAGCGCAGCTCCTTTAACAATAACCGCTAATGACTTTGTTATAAGTGAAGGTGATCCGGAGCCATTGTTTACTGCTACCTACGATGGTTTTGTTAACGATGATGATACCTCATCAATCACCATGCCTAAGTTTAGATGGGCTGAGAGTGATACTGCGGGAACCTACGATATTGAACCTTACGGCGCTTTTGCTGACAACTATGACATAAGCTATAATTTTGGTACTCTCACTATAGAGCCGGTTACATCTGTAGCGTTTCGTTTCGATAGTAAACCAGACAACAGAGGTAATGAGTACGGCATACTCTTAGAGCAAAATCCGGTTCCGATATATACTAATGAAGTCCGGTTCAAAGTTGTTAATCCAGGACACTCTGCAGTAAAAGTAGCCATATATGATCAGCTTGGAACACTGCTTTTTAAAGACGATTTCACTACAGACCGAACTGGAAGAAGTGAACCTATTGTATGGCCAATGACCAATCGCACCGGCAGGAAAATTTCTACAGGTACCTATCTGATACGAGTAGAAGCTCAGGATAAAAGTACCGCGGAAAGATATCGATACAACGCGCTGGTTGGGGTAAGCCGGTAGCAAAACCTCAGTCTAACAATTGGACGAAGGTAAATCATGAGCAAAAAACACCATATTTTAGGGTGCTGTGGGCTTGATTGTGGCCTGTGCCCACGGTTTTATACCAACGGACCTTCACAGTGCCCGGGCTGTTGTGGTGATGATTTTATTAATAAACACCCTTCATGCTCATTCATAACATGTTGCGTTAAGAAAAAAAAGCTGGAAGTATGTGCTCAATGTGATACATTTCTCTGTCAAAAGTTCGATAAAGAAACGTTGGAAACTGATTCATTTATCTCACATAAAAGGATGTATCAAAACCTGCTTTTGTATTCGATAGCTGAACAGTGAGTTTTAACATTAGTCTACAGTATATCTTTTAAGCGTCAGAATAGCAATCCTCACAAATTGCGTCTTAGCTATACAGCGACTGAAAACCGTAAACATACAGAGTTACAATCTAACACCCACTTTTAAACCAACATCAATAGTAAAATCTCCTCCGAAAACCGGCCTTTTACTACCATCGTTAGTGTAATAATAATTTGTTATATTTCTTGTAGTCATTAAGTTTTTGCAGGTAATGTACACATCATATCTTCTGATAAAGCGATGATCTATGTCCTCGTTTCGGTATTGAATGCTAAGATCTAAATTTTTATAAGCTGGCAGGCGGCGATACTTTTTCGGTACCTCATCATAATAGAAAAGTCCTGAATTGTAGATCCCCTTTAGATAGGTATGAAAAGGTGAAAGGTTTAAATGAGCTCCTCCGGTTATAGTCCACGGAACATTCCACTCATACTCCCGGTATTGCTGTTCATACTTTCGCTGAGCAAAGGAGTAGTTTACCGTTGAATTTACGCTGATCCACTCCGCAAGCTCCAGATCTGCTTCCCAATCTACACCCGCAGCACGTACAGGATCGGTTTCCGATCCGACCCACACAGAAGCATAGGGATTTATCCTCAGCTCTTTTGGTTTTCTTCGCACATAAGGTTGCAGACCGGTTCTGAAACGCTGTGAGGTATAATATATCGGGGCAGACAACATATAGGTTGGTAACTTCTTGTGTCTTAGATTACTATCAGGAAGTCCCCGTATATCAGGTCTTGACGTTACTCTTCCCCCATAAAGGCCAAACTGAATATCACCCATCAGTACTGATAAGGATAAACCGTAATCAACAATATATCCCAAATTTTGATCAACAAGAAAACCAGATACCAGAATATCACTCCCAATGTTCAAACTCCCAAGCCTTTTTTCCATTGCAGATTGAACACTTACGGCGGTTTCATCTCCTTTGTCCCCGAAACCATCCCGTAAAAAGGATCTCCCCCATTCGACGCTTCCTTCCCACTGTTGGTATTCGATTCTGCATTCAACATTGGTACTATCGAGATTAAGAAAGTCAATACTGCTGCTTGCGGACGCGACTACATTTGCCAGATTAGTCTCATTAATGTAGGTATAATGTCTGAATCTGTTTTCTGATGCAAAATATTGTTTTGAGCCTCCTATTGTAATAGTGAGATCATTACCGGTCGGCTGCAACGTAATACTACCCATACCCCATGGTTTGAATACATTCTCACCGGAACCGTCACTCCAAACATCCCAGGCTAACCAGAAAAACATTTCAACCTTGATATTTTCTCCCCAATAAGAATTATAAAGATTGATGTTTCCATAAGTGAGGGGATTACCTAAACTAAAATGGTCCGATGTATGACTGAATCTATTGTTGACATAACGAAGAGTATGATTTTCAGCTCTGGTAAAACCTATCTGCAGATCATTTCCATTTCTGCTGTTTGGGAAAGCAAATAGTAGGTCCTGACCGATGATATTGAAGTCCAGTAATAATTCAGGACGTCGTCTGTAATGGGTGAATTCTTCATTCATCTTAGGGTCAACTGTAAGCAAAAACCCACTTGCACCAACCCTTTTGCCGGCAATTCTATTTATTAATAGTTCCGCGTCGCTAATACCGGAAAGCATCAATGCGTCAATCTCCGCGTAGTTGCTTCCACCAAAATGAAAAGGGGCCAAAAAAGGGACACCGGCTACAATGTAGCGATTTTCAAAAGGGGTTCCGGAGCGCACGATCGCTTTTGATCGCGTCTCAGGGGCAGCTTGTACCGAAGCGTGAGAGTGTATTAGATCACTCAAATAATACGTGAGCCCCCGGGAACGCTGCACCTCTTCAGTACTAAATCGTTCCTCTCTTTCTGTGGCACCATGCACAACAACCTCATATTCGGATTCATCAATCTCAATCGAGTCAAGCTCATTAATATATAAACGCATCCTGCGGCCGGATGTATCAATGGATGTAAAAGCAGGTGAGATCGATTCATATCCCGAAGCGCTCACCTTCAGTATGAAAGGTGAGTGTGGTATCATTCGAAAACTGAAACTCCCACACGATTCCGTCGTTGTTACAAGTGAATTGCCATACAGCTCCTGACCCGGCACATTGGAGATAATCTCAAGATAATCACTAAAGGGAACTGTAACAGATCTATCAACTGTTGTATCGGAAAAGTAGAGCTCTACCCTTGCTCCTTTAACCGGCTCCATTGTGACCCAGTTTAATAGTACGCCTTCAATATCGGGATCTGTTTCTCCCCCACCTGAAGCTATAACTTTGGGATCAAAGCAGTAATTCATAAAAACAGTTGATGGTTCAGGCGTCCCCTTAACGTAGGCAGGTGAAAACTCCGATTCAATCATCGATTGGCATACAAGAGAATCAAGCAGTGGCTCAAGAGATGATACTATATGACACATTTCGACAATTCCATCTCTATCCAAATCAACATTTAGCTCGACACATCCCTTCACCCCCTGCTTTAACAGTGAAACAGGAAACGTAAACTCACCTTCTGAAATCAGAACAGGGTCTGCCGAAGTGATTTCAAGCTCCTGTGGTAAAACAGGATCGCTTGTTTGTGGTACTTGATCCGCAACGACCCCTCTAATAAAACACAGTAAACCAACAAAATATAGTGTTACTCTGGTATTTCTCCGAATCGTCTTTACCATCGTTTACCCTCACTTTTGGGTTAAGCATTACATTTAGAGCCAATAGAAAAGTGATCAGTCGCAATTGTTTCTTCGCAAATGTGCCAGCATTAACATTGCAAACATCCGGTACTGATTTTCACTACAGTAACCAAAGTAACCTCTGTGGCCTGATTCTTAAAATACTGTTTCCACATCATAAAAAACAGCCTGTTAACCTTATAGCATAGTGGTACTGTGAAAAGATGTGGTGTAAATTTCAGAACCACGGTATGGGGTAGAAAGGCCGATTTAGGTTCTATAAACAGTTTTTTTTGTCTCCGCATCGCCTTCTTCAATGGCCACCTGAAGCACTGTAACCATACCAGAGAGCACTATTTGTGCTATCCGCGTCTCCTTTTTGGTGTAAGGAGAGCATGAATATCACTACAGGAGGGCCTTTAGAGGCTATCTGAATGCGGGGGAACCATTAAGTGCCTACAGCATTAAGGTTACCCCACGCGGGGGTATTCTAATGTACCTGCTGCATTACTA
>JARUKZ010000030.1 GCA_029688955.1 Chitinispirillales bacterium ANBcel5
CTCGAGGAACGGCTCTCGACTACGCCCATCGGCTGCCGCTCAGGGCATGCTCGGGGAACAGCTCAGGGCATTGTCAATAATACCCAACTGAGGTGTAGATTCATTCCTTCATTCCTTCATTCCAAACTCCAAACTCCAAACTCCAAACTCCAAATTCTAAACTCCAAATTCTAAACTCCAAATTCTAAACTCCAAATTCCAAACTCCAAATTCCAAACTCCAAATTCCAAACTCCGATGCTTGGATTTAATGGCATATAAGCGCCTAATAAAAAAGTATATTGGTAATGGCTGATTTAGGGCTGAAAGCGATAGAACGTTCTTAAATCCCAAATAAAAACAATTTAGAACCAAGCTAAAGGATACCAAAGTTATGTTACATATATATGTAGACGCAGACGCATGTCCGGTAAAAGAGGAGGTGTACAGAGTTGCCCAGCGCTATGGGTTAGAGGTAACACTGGTGGCTAACTCATGGATGCGAACACCAAATTACCACTGGTTACGGCTGGTGGTGGTTAAAGATGATAAACTTGACGCGGCTGATGACTGGATTGCTGAGCAGGCAGGAGAGGGAGATATCGTGGTGACGGCTGATATTCCGCTTGCGTCACGTTGTCTTAAAAACGGTGCGTTGGTTACAGGCTGCACCGGCCGTGAATTCAGGGAGGATACCATTGGAGACGCACTGGCGTCCCGAGAGCTAATGTCTGAGTTGCGTGAAAGCGGTTTTCAAATGGGTGGTCCGCCACCTTTTCAGAAAAAAGACCGCTCGCGGTTTTTGCAAAAACTCGATGAGATGATCCAAAGAGTACGCAGGTCGCAGAGTTGATCTAAGGTAAAGTAGTGGATAAAGATTAGAAGAGATTGAGCTCTTTCTGTTTCCATAGTCGTTTTTATCAGCTTACCGGGGTAACGGAATTAGCAATAAAAAGAAACAGAGGGATGTATTCTTTTCTCTCACTCCAAAACGGTCATCTTTGAGGAGGCGCTCCCGCGTCCTGAACTTCACTTGCCGTATTTTGCAATGATTTTTGAACTGTGTTCTCTTATAAGTTCAATAGCGTCCTCAATCATCGAATCGCGTTCCGGATGGTCAGGGAACCTTTGCTCTAAAGTAACGTGAGGATCTATTCCATACCCCTGAACTTCGGGTACATCCAAAGCTTTTACCTGTGCAACTGTTACACTGAGTAGGTAATCGTAGGGCATCCACTTATATGTTATACTGCCAAATGTTCCGGCTGTTTTAGATCCTGCGTGAATTACGTGTGGACACTCCCGCAACGCTACGGTAAACCATTCTGCCGCACTACCTGTAGACGAATCGGTAAGTAGTACCACTGGCTTGCGATAGGGGTTCTTTGATGGAGTAACTGTATGATAGTTATAGTCGGTAAATGAATTGTGACCGGGACCATTTCGAAACCTGCTTTTTGCATAGTTTCTGGTGGTATCAACAAAACGGGCGGCAACGGTCTCAATAAATTTTTTTTTACCTCCACCATTTCCCCGTATATCTATAATTATACCCTCTGTTTCTGCAAAATCTACTATTATGCTGTCCATGATTGTTGCCAATTCAGAGTAAGTATCCGCATACGATTCCATGGTGGGTATATAGATATAGCCGACGTTTGCGTTCATTATGCGACCGGTGATAAATACACTTTGAATCCAGTTATTTCCCCACCTTTTCGGGAAGAAATAGTAACGATGGTGATCATAAGGAGGCAGATTACCAAACATTTCTTCAAACTGGGCAGAATCAATTTCGGTGAAACTGTAATCGATCACAACCAGATGTTTGTCATTTAAGCTGCCCAACATTTCATCGAGTATATCGTTAAGCTCTTCTCTGGTTGTATTTTCATTCACCATTGGCCGGTATAGATTATATAAACTGTCCCAACTAACATCGTTGCGATCGAAATAGGCGTAACTGTAGTCAATTTCTTTCCAGATAGTCTCAAACGCTTCAACAGGTGTATGTTCGGGATCCGGGCCAAGAAGAGAGTTGCAACTATACAAAAGTTGAATAATTAAGAGCGCGAATACAACCTTTACCATTGCCCTGTGTTCCTTTCTTTTGCCCTGATGTGCCACTCGATTCCGGTATTTAACTCCAGATTATAGGATCTGAGTTCACGTTCACACAATGTCTTTCGGTACACGAAGTTGAGGTCAGCACGCAGTGAAAAATGGCTGTTTAACCTTACTGCATTTATACTGTTTATTGAAATTGCTCTGAAATTGTAGAGTTTGACATCAGTACCTTTGGCTCCGATAGGGAAGTACCAGTCCTTTTTATTCGGCGAGTGCACCCAGGTCCAGGGATGTCTGTTTAAAAAGGTGATAAATGGTGTATAAATAGTTATCTCAGAACGGAATCGTCGTCCCGGTGTCCATTTTAGATACAGAGATAAATTGCCGGATATTAGTGAATGCCAGTATTCATAAAATTTAATTTCCTCCATTAGATCATACTCTGCTGCAATCCCCGGAGCAATGGTAAAATGGTCTGATCTGTGCACCATATAGTGCAGTGTATTAACAACATTAATCCGGTACACATACAGCCCCGAGGAGTGAAGATAGTGATCATCAAAGTTTCTAAAGAACCCGGAATGGTTATAACTAAGTTTGTTGAGTAACCGTTTCCCCTCTACTTTGTGCCCCACATTAAAGCCTGCACCTGAAACCGTTTCGGCAAACCATGTTACCCGCTGATCTCTGAAACCCGTATGCCTGAAACCACCGGTAACAGAAAGTGAATGAATGCCGTTTTGAGCACATGCAGAAGCTGCAAGCAAAAGGATGCTAAGAAGAAAACTGTAAAATAATTTGCTCATATTCCTATTTATCTCTATTCACGCAAAAATTAGCAGGCATTGTTTCTGTATAACTGTTTTTCAATCAGTACCTCTTTGTATCCACTTACTTTCGCAAGTTCCCGGTAGCGGTGGAGGACCATAGTTTTCATTTCTTCTACTGACTCCGAGATTTGCATGAAACCAACTATCTAATTTCTTATATATACTCTCTAATCTTTCTTCTGAACCATCTCTCCATGTTTCAGTACCATCTTTCCATGTTTCAGTACCATCTTTCTATGTTTCAGTACCATCTTTCCATGTTTCAGTACCATCTTTCCATGTTTCAGTACCATCTTTCCATGTTTCAGTACCATCTTTCCATGTTTCAGTACCATCTTTCCATGTTTCAGTACCATCTTTCCATGTTTCCGAATAGAATAAAGGTTCATCTGGAAAATGTCTCTGAAATTCTCTCAGTATTGGCCACTTTATACTCTCAGTGATACATTTGTTAACATAATAAGTACTATCTTTTACTCTGGTAATGTTAATTACGCGTTCTTCCACCCAAGGTTCCCAGAATACCTCGGCTAATTTAACAAGCGACTCTTTGCTCCCTATATAACCAAACGCTTCTACTGCTTTACGCTTTTCTCTATATAGAGTATCTGAATCCAAAATCTTAAATAATGATTGTTTTGCACCCTCATCCCCGAGGCGTGCCCTTACTTTTAAGGGGAGGATGTCATATCGAAAATTTACTATCTTACTAACTTCTGCAGTATCAAGGTTTGCAAATCCGGCGAGGTAATTACGACTTCTAAAATCAAACTGTGCCGTTTCTAAAGCACTCCTTATCTGTTTGGAATAAAAATTAAGAAACTCATACGGAGTACGCAGTTTTAGAATTTTTGCACCTGCGGAATTTGCAGGGCTCATTAGTGTTGTATCTTTTTCTGTTAACAACGCTATAGCAATTTTGACCATTACAGAGTCGTTAAGCGTGTTGCCTTTCACTTTGATTGAACTCGATGTAGCTCCGCAAAGACCTCTAAAAGTATTTATAACTCTCCTATAATCTGAATACCAGTCTTCCAGTGGTTTATCCATAAATTCTTTGAATTTCTCAATGTCTTGAAAGCCACTACATGGAAACTTATCATTTCTTATCATGCGTGGAGTGCAATCATCCCACAGGGAGGAAATGTACTCCCTATTATGGTAAATAAGCTTAATTACATCGGTTTCCTGTTGTTTTTGGCCATAGGAAAACACAAAGGTCATAAATAGTATTGTAAGAAATAGTTGTAATTTCATTGTAGGCTCCCATTAAGGCTTTTCCACTGCTGTTCCCACGTGATAGCGCGTTTTCCACCTGTATACCTTACATCCTAATATATTTTGCACATCCCGGTGAGTAGTATTCCCGGTCTTTCATGCTGCAATGTAACATCGTAGGTGCTTTCCAACCACCGTTCAACTTTTTCCAGATAGGGATTTAATATTTCCGGATCCCTGCTCAACTGAACTGCACGAAGCTTTTCTCCAATAAGCTCTTCTGTAGGATGGTACACTCTCAGTGCTATCAAGATTTCATAACGAATAGAACGGGAAACGCATCCACTACTGGTAACGCTGAAAATTGGCTCATTAAAGTTACTAACCACATGGCGGATCGTGTTATCGGTTCCTGCAAACAGAAGTTTATACACCAGATCCCTTTTTTTTCTGAAATCTTCAGTTTCCTGTGAGTACTTTTCAATTAGTGCTTTTTCTGCTTCTTTATCGCCAACTCTTGCTTTTACATGAAGCGGCAATTCGAGCCTTTCATTATCTAATAAGTCCCTGATCTCCGGTATTGTTGCTCCTGTTAAAGCCAGAAGCTCAGATTTGGGTACATCATTAACTCTACTTCTTTTTAAATGATGAAAGATTACCTCTGCATTTTCTCTTATAATATCGTACGATGTGAACCGTAGCAATCGTCTTGCGTAATTATTAGAAAAAGAATGTTGAGACAGAAAAGAGGCGTATATTTGCACATAAATATCGTTATTGGTTATACCAGAGTATTGGTTTCCTTCAGTAGCTCTTAGACGACGAATTGATCTGGTAAATTTAGCTTCAACCGCCCTGCTTTGCTCTATCCAATTATCAAAGGGTGTAGTAATGTTTTCTTTGATAAAATCTACCAAATCAGGAGGATTAGATTGTTTTTCAAAGATGGGTTCATCAAACAATTCTAACAATTCATACCGTCTCTGGTAGATATAGTGGATGGGGCTGTTTTCTACTAAATGTTCTCCATTAGGGTTAGTTGGTTGTGCATTACATGACAGCCATACTGAATTAATGAGCAGTAGATAGGTGCTCCAAATGTGTTTTATATTCATACTATACCCTTTTATCTGAACGTACATGCACTGGTAATATAAATAAATAACCACTACTTGTCATGGGTAGTATCCCACAGGGATTAAATTGTGACGCAGTCATTCCAGGGTGTCACAAAATGCCCTGTTTCACCCTGCGGCCAAAAGGGTGTTTATTCAAATCTATTCACATTTGGTAGATTTATTTCTGTGGTACTGATTAGTTTGTCTTATATAATAAGGAACATAGTCTGGATCGATTTCCATTGTGCTACGCCTTAAATGAAAGTTTTCTTCGGTTAGATTTAACTCTATTTTAAAATTGTCATAAGCCCATTGATTTAACTTTTCCATGTATTCCATTCTTTCTTCTTTTGGATAAAAGCGATCACTTCTCTCCCGGAAAGGTACTTTTTGGAAGAGTGGTTCGTCCGGGAAGACCCGACTTAGTATTCTTAATATCTCACGTCTGAGATATATTACAACATCACCAAACTGAGAGTGGGTGGAGCATGCAATTGTCTCAACAAGAACCCTGATTGTATTCTCTGTTTCAACAAAACCAAGCCGCATTGCCCACATCCTTTTTCTAAGGTAAGTTTCAGCATTGTAGAAACTATCAATGAGGGATTGTTCTGCAGAGGTATCACCCAAAAGGGCATGGAATTCCAAATCTCTCTTATCGAAAAATATACGAAGAGAATCTATCTCTTCGTTACTTAAATCACACCGTAAATAAATACTTGGATATGGGGAGTGGGTTTTTGTACTTTCAAGTACTCTTAGTGTTTTAGGTTTCAGATAATCACAAAACGCGTAAATATGATCACTTCTACCGAAATTTGATATATACCTTAATGCACCTTCATAACCATGTACTGCGGCGGCAGTGATAAGTGCAAAGAATACAGGGTCCTGAATAGGCCTCATTGTTCTTCTATTAGGTCCTCCACCTCTGTTGATGAACCTGTGCGCTCGAAGTAGACCGTCTAAATGATGTTGGAAATTACTGGTTAAAGAGGACTCCTCCCACTCTGCCACATTTGTTAGTCCTATACTCATAAGGTGGTCTCGCTTTTTTATCACAATTTCTCCCGGATGCATCTCCGCAAGAGAAATAATGTCCGGATGAATTGGGCCAAAAGGCTCTTCGGCTTCTGTAGCGAAGGAATTTTTAAAAAATATGAGAATCGCGATTAAAATAATAGTCTTAATCATAGTAACCTCTAAAGTTATACATGTTTTTGTACTTATAATCAAAATTAGTCTATTTCATGTAGTGCATACCACTGTTTTTGGGTACCTGCTTCATATTTTATTGGCAGTTCCCTGAAACTCAGTCGTTTACCCATTTCGGGAACATTATAGTTCATTAAATTACCTGGAGATTTGACATCTAACAAACTGTTATGCAAGTCAAAATGTAACATTTCATGTAATATAATTTCATGTAAGTTTTCATGATTTCCTTTAACGAAACCGATGTTAAAATGACGAAATGACAGTCCTCCAGCGGTACTTCTAGAAATATAGGCACCCTTGGGATAGTCATTTTCTATAGGTTTGCATAAATAAACAACATGATCAGAATATCCTATAACAGTTATACCTATAGAATCGGTTTTTTCCAGCGAATTAGTATACAGTAAGTCTTGGCTTACAAAACAATCATTTTCGGAATCCTGCATTACATTCAGACCATTAGTTGTTTCTAGAGTAAGAGTTTTGTCACCTGCTTGAGCTGGCTGAGCAAGCACCCATGTTAACTTAAAATCATTTACAATATTTATTGAATTTTCGTTATTTTCTATAAAATAATCAAGTTCAGGATTAGAACCATCAGCATAATGAAAAATATCGACCCAATTATTACCATTGATATCCTTGTAATTATCTTCTTTTTTTGTATAATTAACTGTGTCTACAGAAAAGACAGCTTGTTTTAGAATAGTTTTAGCTTGTTCATAAAAAGATGTCTCATCAATAGTGAATCCGTTATACGCATAGATATTTGGAGTTATTTCTTTAGTATTAAAAAGGTGCACCCAGACTGAGAAGTCACAATCGTGAGAATCACAAATAAGCAACTTTGAATCCTCTCCTCTATTTCTACCTTCAACGGTAATTTCAAAGGGAATAGTTGCATTAAATTCAATACGACTATAAAGATTGATCATTGTATTTACATCATTTATGATTAGGCTATCTAAGAAATGATCGGGATCAAAAGAAACTCTTGAAGCATTGCTACTTTTAATTATAAATTCATCGTAATGATCAAAAAGCTGTTCTTCAATATGAAGTTCAATAGCAACTCTGCTTTCATTTGGCATTGAAATATAGATCTTATCGTAATCTCTGGGCTCTTGGTGATCTTTCGGGTATTCTCTAAAAAAATCGAAACCGTAAAACAGAGAAGAATCTGGTATAGTAAAAGTTATAAGTGTCGATGCTAAGGGGGGATCATTTGGATCTATTTCTGAACCTGGTCTGGTAGGTTGACTCTTTCGTACAAGATCTCTGGAACATCTGTGCCCTTTTGGTAATCTTTGTTTTCCTCTTGTTGTTAGATCGTAGCATGTTGTATCCTTATCGGTTACCTCGCATGTTACATTAACACAGTCAACATTCGTTCTATCTATACTTCTAGGTACATATGTTGTAGAGTTATTATCTCCGTCTTCATAACAACCATAACTTATTATAAACAAAAAATATATTAGAAAATATGCACTAATTTTAAACATAGTAACTATCCTTTTTATCTAAATTGTGAATGGGGTACTTCTACTTTTAAAAGGCCATTCGTTGTAGAAATAATGTGAGCCCACCTATTTTCCCAGTTATGAAAAGTTGTATCATTAACAAAAAGAATTGGTTTACCTTGTCCATCTGATGTAAGTGTCTGGTAAATTAATACACCTGCATCTTCTCCAACATGATATATTGGAATTTTAATAGGTTCCAAATCATCCCTGATTGTTTTATCGTCATTCAGAGAATAGAAATAAGCATTTATTTTGTTTTTTCTTCTTGTGTGTCTATTGTTTGGAATATAATCCCTCATAACGTATGCATGGTTCCCTGCTGCATATATATGAACTCGAGACCAATGGTGTATTGTATCCAATAATGTTATTGGTGCTGATGGTATAAAATCACCATCTCTATTAAGATATCCAAAAATTGAATCAACATCTTTTTGAATAAAATATTCATATGCACCTATATCAACGGTATGCTCAATAGGTCTTGTCATATCTAGAAGATCTGCTTCGGGTGCAAAGTGATTGTTTCCTGCATTTCTACATGGACTATTATCTGATAACTGTAAACCATCTTTGAAACTTCCATATCCATCACTTCCTTTAGGATCCTCCATATCCACAAACTGCGGATCCTCAAAAATATTGCCCTCTCCCTCATACCACCCGGTAATGCAGGAGTAACTAATATCGAAACCATCACCACCTACTTCTACCCGGTTGCGATTATTCCACAATATTGTATTAACAACCTCAGCCGTAGCACTGTCATTCCAGATGCTTTGTGCATAAATATTGGCGTTATTATCAGCAAAAGTGCAGTTGGTAATAGAAAGATGGCTCTTTCTGTTTACTATGGCTCCCCCTCTTGCACCACATGAATTGCGTGTAAATACACAATTCACCATTTCTATATCTGAAGATTGGGAAAACAGTGCGCCGCCACCGGAGGTTTCAATGGTATCCAGTACCCGGTTTCCATCAAACACTGATGCGTCCATGATTATATTAGTCTCTGATGTAAATAGTCCTGCACCGTATCCCGTTGTACTTACATTGTCCTCAAACAAACAGTTTTCAATTTTGATTATACCACCTTTATCCATAATCCCTGCACCGGAAGAGTCGGCGATATTGCGTTTTACCCCAACAAAGATAAGGGTAGGTGAGCACTTTTTGTTTAAAATTCCAGCACCAGTACTGTTTTTCGGACCACCATTTGCCACTCCACCAGTTATAACAAGCCTCTCAAGTCGTACACCTCTGCTACCATCATTTCCATCAATTGTTACCACATGGTAGGCGTTATCACTTAAATAGCTACTGTCAGCAGGGGCCGGGGGCCACACGCTTATGCTGTCATCATTGCCGGCAAGATCGCCGCTGAGTATGGTATTATAGGGTGATCCCTGAGGGGTATCGGTTAGCTCTGTCCCGTCATATCCACCCTTGATTTCAACACCCGGTCGTATGAGAAATGTTGCGGACCTAAGGTCATCATCATCCATCTTTAAAGTAGGCCTGTATATACCCTCTGCAACCCAAATCTCTCTGCCCTCTTCCATAGCCTTATCGATTGCCGGCTGCAGGTCTCTAAATGCAGTTTCCCAGGATTCACCATCCTGTTCATTCTCAGGTGCAGGGGTGTTTATATCGACAAATAACTGATGACGGTGCTCTCTTTTTACCGTAAGAGTGTACTCTGTTTCGCCACAATTGATACTATCAGAGAGGTGGACAAAAATATCTGTCTCATCGCTGTTAAGGAGCACTGGTGTTGCCGGATTTTCACCATTTACCGTAACCGTTACACCTTGCGGGGCTATGGGTGCGGTGAGAATTTCAGTTGTGGTAATTGGTACAACTGCGTCATATTCAAAGACCATAGGGTTAAATGGTGGGGCATAGGCCCACTTCGAATGCCAGATATCCTTTAGAACCGGAGGTTTACATACAACAGCCTGGGGCTTAATAACAGCCCGTTTTGCTGCAACAGCACCATAGAGCGTTGTACGCGAAGAAACATGAAGATCTGCAGAAGGAGCGGTAAATAGCCCGTAAACAAGAGCATCTGTACCTATTCTTAACTGGCCGCTTTGTGCACTGTAGAATGAGACAGAGAAGGGCAGCTCCTCTTCTTCAAAGCTCATCTGGACTCTGTCGCCAATGCTGAGTTGGTCACTTACCCGTATGTCGGTTCTTTTGCCTTCTCCTGATTGCAGTTTGATGGACACATCGGGTTCTACTACAAACGATTTCGCTGTATAGGTGCCAGGTGCAAGGGAAATCTTTGCATTAGCGAAAACCTTAATGTCATTGTAAGCACCTGGTTCAAGATGCACAGTATCATTGGGGGCAACAGTTATATCCTCTGTGCCATAATCAACAGAACTAAACGCAAGCTGCGGGAAATTGATCTGAGCAATATTACGCTGTTCGCCGGTAATAACTATGTTATTTTGCTTATTAATTTCCTGTGTTGCGGCAACATCACCCTCTATACGAGCCCGCTCTCTTAAAAAGATGTTACCGCCAGAGAAAAGGCTTCCAAAGATTTCCGAATCGCATCCGGCCTCTGCATACTGCCCAGAACCAACATTGCCGCCTCTTACAGTGGAACCATCGCGCAAATCCGTATACTGACTCGAAAACACCGCATAAGTACCAAGACCTAAATCTACACGGGGAGGTTGAGGTGGATTTTCGGGGTCGGGTATGCCGTTACCATATATCTGGGTACCATCGGCAAGAAAAACGGGTATTTCACCATTAAGGGCAAAATGAGGGCTAAGATTATTTGATGGATCGTTTGTTTTGTCCCAGGTAGACCAGTCATGGTAACGTAACCCTATAGAATTACCACCGGTATTGGGTTTAACCTCACCAGGTTCCAGGGTTACACCGGCAAAATGGTACCTTATAAAATGAATATTATCGCCTGCGCTGTGAATGGACAGGGCACAATCAGGAGTGTAGTAGTCATCAAATACGGGGGTATAACCTTCATCTATCTTAAAATAGTAGTAATAATAAAAATCAGATATCGGCTCTGTTCCATTATTTTCTATATATATCCGTGGCTTCGATATATTGGGTTCATGCAATGATTCCTCTTTAGAATAGACTCTTACAGAGATGTGTGCCTGCGCCAGACAGACAAAAAGTGCGACAATTGCAAACGCAAAGCGCAGTTTACCTGAATTCATAGTGCCTCCTGTGTTCAGAGTGATAGGGTTTAATCTTTATCCGTAATTTGCAGATCGAGCTCTAATCAGCTACAATACTGTTTTAAAATTCGTCCTATAGTATTTTAAAAGAGATAAATGTTTATAAATATGCTTTTGTTAAATCTAAAATCAATTGGTTTAGCAAATGTATATACGACAAAAAGGTAATATATATATATATATATATAATAAATCAACTTTTTTTTTCTAATTATTTAACCTGTTTAGAATATTGGTTGCCTGGTAATAAAAACCAAACAGTATATATAAGGAATAGACACTTGCCTTTTATTAGGTCACTCAATGAGGCGGGGAGGTATTTCGATTAAATTTTCGTATTAAAATGATTTGGCACAAAATTGAGAATCAGGTTGTATAAAAAAAACTTGTTAATACTTAATGTAAACAACCACGCTTGCACGTGGCAAGCAAGTCTCATGGCGCCCCCGTGAGGAACTTTTCACGGGCCACAAGACGTTTCTGGGGGGTGGCCACTTTCGCCTCGGGCGACACTGAATCATATGATAATAAAAAAATTTGAGTTAACACAAAAGGCATATCACCTACCAATGAAGACAGAGAACTGAACGACAGAACGACAAAACGAAAAGAGTAACACTAAAGAAGTCTGCTCTACATGTCTATCACTCTTCTTCGGCTCAAAGGTCACGGCTCACCGCTACACAACAAAATCACCATTTATTGATCTGTATCAAGTTTATTGTCCACTCCTGATGGTAATTTAGAGTTAAAAGCTCTCAACAGCAAAAAGGGGTAGATCTCATTAGGGATCTGATCAAGAAACGTAAACAGGAGTACTATGATGCACGATATAATAAACACCAACATAATCGATTTGATAAAGAAATACCCTCCCATCGAACAACATCTTGCAGCGTTTGAAATCGGGTGTGTAACCTGCTCTTTAGGAACCTGCAAACTGGGTGATGTCGTAGAGATACACAATCTTTCTGTAGCTCAGGAAAAGGAGCTGATGTCAAAGATCGCCAAAACCGTTTTTCCGGGGCAGGAGGTCGAGCTACCTGTTTCTGAGAGAAAACAGAGTAGTACCGATAAATCGATCATCCCCCCGGTGAGAGAGCTTATCGATGAGCATAGAGTGATAAAGCGACTCATTGCCGTTATTCCTTCAATAACAGAGAAGGCGATATTAGAGCAGGAGAGTGATTATCAGCTGTATAAAGAGATACTTACATTCATTGCGGACTATGCCGATGGGTTTCATCACGCAAAAGAGGAGAAGATACTCTTTGATTATTTTGACAAGGATTCCGACATAATAACTTCCTTTCTAAAAGAACATGAAACCGGACGAAGCTACGTACGAAACGCACGGGAGGCATTGGAAAGTGCAGACCTTGCTACACTCCGGGAAAACCTTATTGGATACGCAACGTTGCTTAAAGAGCATATTCAAAAAGAGGATGAGATCCTTTTTCCATGGATGAACCGCTCTTTGAGTGACAATCAGGTGGGAATGCTGTTTTCCAGATTCGGAAACACTAATAAAGAGTACCAAACCATAGCAGCAGAGCAGAAAAAAGTTATCGATGAGCTGGAAAACAGGTTTGGATAATCAGACCGTTTTGCGACTTTTTAGGGGTATACGGTACTTAAGAGAAGATAGATGCCAGTAAGGAGAAGGAATAGCGAAATAATCTTTCTGAATCGTTTTTGGGGGATTTTCCGCAAAATCCGTTTGGCCAAATATGCTCCCATAAAGGATGCGGGAATATAGATAACCATTCCGTAGAGCAGGGTTTCTGTAAGCACAGTTCCCTGTTCCACATATACTGCAACCCGTGTTATATCAACGCCTAACGATATGGCGCCATTGGTGAATATATAGATGGTTTTGTGGAGATTGAAGGCGCTGAGAGCCGCGCTTCTAATGGCGCCACCCACCCCTATAATGCCAGCTATAAAACCGGAGAGTATTGCGGTGCTGATTGTAAAACCGGGGCTTGTTTTAAGCTTAAGGGATGGTTTTAAAAGGAGTGTGACAGGGTAAATGATCAAAAAGACCCCAAGCAACTGTTTAAGAACTGTTTGATTGACCACTCCTGTGAGTTGAGCGCCCGCGAAGGAGAAGATTACACCTGGAATACCAAAGTATAGTAGTAAGCGCCATCTGATGCCCCGGTAAAAGAGCAGCATTTTCCAAATATTGCCAAACAGATGAATTATTCCAACAAACAGAAGGGTCATCTGGATGGGAAAAAAGAGGGATAACAGCGGCACCATTACAGTAGAGGTTCCAAAGCCGCTTAAAGTACCAACTCCGGAAGCCACAATTGTAAGAAGCGTTATGATTGCAACCTGCATGTTCCTATCACCGTTTGTTGTTAAATGATGGTTTGAATACCCAAACAAATAGTGTACCCTTTTTTGCTGATAGCCGATCTAAGGTGCAGCAGGATCCAGATGGTTCCGGTGAATCGGTCGGGAGAATAATAACGGGAAAGATTTTTTGAGCTCAGGTGAGAACAGTGGTACTGCATAATCTGCCTGTTACCAAAACGGTATATATTTTGCTTTTCTATAGTAATATGTTTACTCCATTGTTTCAGACGCAGAGGTGGCCTTTAGAGGAGGCCGGTTTAAAAAAAAATCAAACAAGGAGTTTTAAATGGCAGATAGAGTTTCCGAACGGGAAAATTCTACAGCCCCTGCGGAGCGCTGGTATAAAAGAGTATCCTGGGGAGCGATTTTTGTCGGTGTTCTTGTAGCGATTGGTATCCAGATTACCCTTTCGATGCTGGGAATAGCTGTTGGCCTGGCTTCCATAGATGTTTTTGGTGAACAGGAACCCGGAGGTTTAGCTATTGGTACAGTAGTATGGCTCATAATCACAGGAATTATCTCTCTTTTCTGTGGTGGCTGGGTCACTGGGAGGTTATCAGGAGATGTAGTAAAGCTGGACCGGGCACTTAACGGACTGGCTGTCTGGAGTCTCACAATTGTACTTTCGGTCTATCTTATGTCCGCTACAGCCAGTGCTATAGTAGGTGGTGCGTTTGGTTTACTTGGAACCGGAGCTGAGGCTGTGGTTGGTGTTGCACCTGAAGCTGCCGAGTTTTTGGAGGGTAATGGAGAAGGCCCATTGCAGGGTCTGCAGGACGAAGCAGAAGAGTTGTTACAGGAGGCACAGGAAGCTTCTCCTGAGGAAAGAGAGCAAATCCAGCAGGAGCTTGAAATTGTACTGGACGCCATAGGTGAGCTTATTGCAGAGGGAGAACTAACGGAACAAAACCATAATCAGGTCACAGATATTCTGGCTCGGCGCACAGAGATGTCTGAGCAGCAGGCAGATTCTGCGGTAAGTGCCTGGGAAACCGAGGCAAGGGAGACCAGGGAAGAGGTTCTGGAAACTGCAGAAGAGGTCAGGGAAGCAGCTGCCGCTACTGCCGCCGGACTCTTTTTTATCCTGGTGCTCAGTGGTGCAGCTTCAGCACTGGGAGCATATCTTGCAGGTAATCCTAACCCTAAAAAACCCTGAGAAAAGAGAGTGTTGAGATATGCTGTAAAAACAGCGTATCTCAACACTCTGACTATACTTCACCTTGCGTTCTAATCAACGGTACCAACGCAACCCCATGTGGCTCTAAGGGGGGACGGTGTGTCAAAAAAACAATTAACCCCCCAACAAAACTACCACCTACCTTTTACTTCCAAAACGATTAACAACGAGCCCAAGTATCATTATGGATGCGCCTAGAGTCAAACGAACTAAATCAGCATCACGGTTCCAGATCAAAATATTTACCACCAGGCCCACCGGTATTACTGCGTTGTTCATCACAGCAAGGGTTCCGGCATCGACTTTGGTTCCGCCGTGATTCCACAGGAATGATCCGATTGCTGATGCGCCTAACCCCAGCCAAATCAAAACCGCCCATTGGGTAGTGGTTGATGGCATCATTGACAAATTACCGAATAGCAGATACCCTGTCAGGATTATTATGATGGCCCCAAGGTAAAAGTAGCCAAAAAAGCGAAACGGGGGGATGTTTGTAGAGTATCGTTTTACCAGTTGTTTGTATCCCACCTGTCCGGCCGCAAAGGATGCATTGGCTATTTGCATTAAAACAAAGCCAAGCATATAGCCGCTCTCTGTGATCCCATCATATCTGATCACACCGGCTCCCAGCACCGCAAGAAGTGCCGCGGCCATTGCCGGGACCGAAAAACGCCGATTCAGAGCGTCATCAAAAAGTGTCACAAAAACAGGGGTCATAATTGTGAAAAGAAGGACCTCGGGTGCAGAAAGAAAACGAAACGATTGGTACAAACACAGATAGGTTACTCCAAACTGAAGCGCTCCTACGCACATCATTCCGACTATCAGCTCTTTATGTACCCCGCGAATTTGTGTGAAGGGCAGCATCGCTGACCCGGCTATTACTACACGCGATAATACGGCAAAGTAGCTGTCTACCTCTCCAAGATAATTATCAATCAAACTGAAAGAGAACGCCCATAGAAATGTCACGAAAAGGAGAAAACGCATAGAAGGATACCAATTGAGTTAGTGGTTGTCTCTGCTGTGGGCTAAAATAATCGGGTAGGGGAAAAAAAGCAAGAACGCTTTAGTGCTGCTTGCAGCGGGAAGAATGAGCAGAAAGGCAGAGTGTAGCTTATATCATTATCATAACAGGGTATGGGAAATGCCTTTCATATAAATGTAGAGAACGTATCAGTAATCAGTTTTTTGGGACCTTGAGCCCAAACACCCAGTAGCCAATAGTATCCCTGCTCTTTTCAGAGTTGCAAAACGTGAAACCGATCCTTAAAACCAAATTTCCTGTAAAATCCAAGCGCCTCTTCGTTACCTTCGGCTACATAAACCTGTATCGATGATAGTGGCAGCTCCCTTAACCAGCTCAGAGCTGTACTCATCAACTTTGCCCCAAGTCCATGATTTCGGAACTGTTCTTTAATATATAAGGAATCAATCTCTCCCTTATTTTTATCTGCACTGGCTATACAGTAACCGATAATTTCGGATTCATTCAGGGCTGCAAAAAGCGCAAGTGCCTTTTCTTTAACAGTTGTTCCGATCTTTTCTGAAAGGTAAAATTTCTGAAGTGAGATTTGAACCAGGAACTCTTTTTTTCATGATAGGAATTAAGCTCTTCCCAGAGCGCCCGAAAGTTTTCGATCCTCTCTGAGCTGAGTTTAACAATTTTCATTGATGCTCCTGTTTTGGATGCAGTGACACTTTTTTTATCATCACGTATCCTTCTAAGTGATTGTTAACAGCCTAAATATACACGACGGGTGGTGCCTGAAATCCAAGAAATTAGCGGGGAAAGAAGAAAAAATCTTGCATACTGTTCAAATGAGCAGTATATTACTACCAGTGATGAAATGATGAACATAACAAGGAGAGTGCATGGTTAAGTTTTCTGAATGTAGGGCTGCTGCAACAGGGGTACAGTCGGCTGTAATAATGCCTTCGGTAAGACCTCTGCGGCTATGGAGTGAAAACAGTAATCAGGCAGCTCTCAGTACCAGGGCTGGGTATCTGAAATTCCCGTCTCACTTTACCGTTAAGGGAAGCTTTGTAGGTCGGGGCTCAGAACGGCGAATAGTAGTAGCTGGTAAAATCGGGAAATTCTGAATTCCCAGCTCTGGTTTTTTTTACAACTTGTAAGTTTTACAGAATAAAAAAGTTTTTAGTACAAAGGTCAAAATATGAGTTCATTGTTGACGCCGGAACAGAGCCGGGTTCTCTCTTTTATAATTCAATACAGAGATGAATCCGGTTTTCCACCTTCAGTGCGCGAAATCGCACAGCATTTTGGGTACAAAAGTGCTAATAGTGTAAGACAGCACCTCAGACTCATTGAGCGTAAGGGCTATATTCGTATCATTACAGGACGTGCCAGAGGAATCGAGGTTTTGGAAAATCCTTTTTGCTCAGATGAGCTGAGCGATGAGCAGATGGTGCCACCCGATGGGGTTCCGCTGGTTGGCTCTGTTGCTGCCGGAAAGCCTATAACCGCTGTTGAGAATCTTGAGGGCTATGTTACTCTGGACAGGACAATCTTCAGGGGTGATGATCTTTTTGCGCTTAGAATTCGTGGCGACAGTATGATCGATATCGGAGTGTTACACAACGATTTAGTAGTGGTGCGCAAGAAAAATACCGCGGAAAACGGTGAGGTTATAGTTGCTATTTTGGAAGGCGAAGCTACTTTGAAGCGCTTTATTAAGAAGAAGGATTGTATTATTCTACGACCCGAAAATCCCGAATATGAAGACATTGTCGTTCACCAGGGAAGCGATATTCAAATCGCTGGTAAACTGGTTGGTGTGATAAGGAAATATTGAGCGGACGTTTATTATTACAGTTTGACCTATGGATACTCACGAAAAACTAAAACTACTCTCTGATGCATCGCGGTACGATCTTTCATGTGCCTGTGGTAATAAAGGTAGTGATCAGCGCGTAAGGGGAAATGATGGTGCCTGGCTCTATCCGGTCTCTCTTCCCAGAGGGGGGACTTCTGTGATGCTTAAAACACTGATATCCAATGTGTGCAGTAATGATTGCATGTATTGCCCCTACAGAAGCGAGATCGATACTCCACGCTGCACCATCGCTCCCCGGGAGATGGCATCGATGTTTATGGAGTATGTTCGGCGTAAAAAGGTTTTCGGGTTATTTCTCAGTAGTGGGGTTATAGGTACCCCGGACAAAACAATGGAGTATTTGAATACCACGGCAAAAATTTTAAGAAAAAAGCATAGCTACAGAGGGTATATACATTTAAAGATCATTCCGGGTGCATCGGATGCTGCCATTGATGAGGCGCTTTCTCTCTCCAGTGCGGTTTCTCTTAATATTGAAGCGCCGGGGGAAAATCATTTCTCACGCTTGTCCCAAAGAAAGGACTTCCTGCGCGATATTATCGGTCCCATGAAACGCATCAGCCATCTTACATCGCGGGGAAGAAAATTTAACAGAGTGAAACAGACTACTCAGTTTATTGTTGGTGCCGCGGGGGAAAATGATTCGGAAATCGTACGGTATACCGCTGGTCTTTATGAAAGGCTTAAGCTTAACAGAGTTTATTTTTCTGCCTATCAGCGTGGCCTTGGCCATGAGAGTATCCCCGGCGAACAGATCGCTTTAAAGGGTCAGGAGGGGTTTGTGCGTGAACACCGCCTCTATCAGGTAGACTTTCTGTTGAGAAATTATGGTTTTTCTAAAGACGATATCATCTTTGATGCATCGGGGCGCCTTTCGATGGATCGGGATCCCAAACTGGTGTGGGCGCAGGCCAATCCCTGGTTTTTTCCCGTAAATGTGAACCGGGCGGAGAAAAATGAGCTGTTGCGTATTCCCGGCATCGGGCCTCAAAGTGCAAAACTGATTATCAAAAAGCGCAAAGAGGCCAGAATAAAAACTCCCGATGCACTTCCATTGAAAGGTAAGCGGTTAAAGCTGGCCCTGGACTATCTGAAGTTTTAATCCTGATTTACTAAACTGGTTTTTGTCTATGCACCGGATTTTGCGGGGTAAGTTTTATATATGGAAAAGAAAATTGTGGTGGGCACAAGTGGTTACTCCTATAAAGACTGGGTTGGTCCTTTGTATCCGCCCGGCACCAAACAGCGTGACTTTCTCTCTGTTTATGCCCGGCATTTCGAAATGACGGAGCTTAATTTTACCTATTATCGCCAACCTGATGCTGCTACGGTAAGCCGCATGGCAGATAGTACCCCTGCCGGTTTTCTTTTCACCGTAAAAGCACACTGCTCTCTGACTCATTCGGTCGACCGATCAAATTTCTTACAGGAGGCAGATACTTTTGTTCGGGGGATAGAACCACTTCTTGAGCATGGTAAGTTAGCATCAGTGCTGTTTCAGTTTCCCTATAGTTATCATTACAATTCAGAAAACAGGCTGTATCTTGATACTGTTTGCAGCGGATTTAAAGGTTATCCGATTGCCATTGAGTTTCGCAATAACGAATGGATGCGGCCGGCTGTGTTTAAAGAATTTAAGGACAGAGCCATAACTTTGGTGAATGTTGATGTTCCACCACTAAAAAACCTTCCTCAGAGCAGTGGAGAAGTAACATCTGGTACCGGATATCTTCGCTTTCATGGTCGAAATGCAAAAAACTGGTGGAGTGGAGATAATGTGACCCGTTACGATTACCTCTATACAGATAACGAGTTACTGGAACGTCTTGGTGATATAAAAAAGATGGTACAGAGGGCAGGGATTGTGCTTGTGGTGTTTAATAATCATTCAAAAGGCCAGGCTGTAGTGAACGCGAATCGCTTAAAAGAGCTTATAAAAAATGATTCTTTGCCGGGATGACCATTTGTCTGGATTTCACACGTAGTATAGTAATAGTTGTTTGGGGAGATGAAAATCGCTAAAAAGAGGGCTGCTTATTTTTGTGCTGGAAAGAAGCTAAGGTAATAGTTGAGGTAGTAAATGGATAGATCGGTACTTCATGTTAATGTGGTAAACTTTTACATATCGGTTGCGCGTGCACTTGAACCCGGGTACAGAAGTTACCCTGTTGCGGTTATTAGTGCCGGAGCTTCCCGCAGAGTTGTATTGGATGTATCGTCTGAAGGGTATATGGCTGGAGTCAGACGTGGAATGGCGGTAGAGGCTGCAAGACGCATATGCAGAGATCTTGTGATTACAAACCCCCTTCCTTCCGCATACGAAAAGGCCCAGAGGTACATGCTTAAGCAGGTATCGCAACTCTCTCCCCGGGCAGAAATCGCGGGTCCCGGACACCTGTTTGTTGATCTTACCGGAACGCGCCGTTTGCTTGGTCCTTCGGTGGATATCGGGGATAGATTACGTAAAACCATACAAAATCAGTTACGGTTCGAATCTGCTATTGGTATTGCTTCAAACCGGCTGGTGAGTAAAGTGGCGACAAGGGTAATTAAGCCTACGGGACTGTGTTCGGTGTTAAACGGCTGTGAAGAGGAGTTTATGGCACCTTTGCCGGTTACCATGCTCCCTGGAGTGGAAAGAGCCGTTTTGGAGCAGTTGCTTCAGTTTAACATACGTATGATACATGATATGCTTGAGATCGCCCCAGCTTCTTTAGCCGCAGCACTTGGACCTGCTGCATTTGATATCTGTGCTCAGGCCAGGGGGATCGACAATACTCCGGTAAGGGAGATAGAGCAGCCGCCTCCGGTGGTAAGAGAGTTGGAAACATTACAGGAGCAAACAAATGATGAACAGTTGATTAGGTGTGTGTTGTTTACAATGGTTTCGAGGGCGGGGAGGAAAATTCGTACCATGGGTCTTGCTGCAGGTAAAGCGCGTCTTACAATAACCTATGCAGATGGGGCGACTGCTTCAAAACGAATACGTCTTTCGACTCCTTTGAGAAATGATCTCATTTTATTTGATATGGTTAAAGATATTCTCTCCGCAATTTTTACCAGAAGAGTGCGTTTGTCTGAGCTTGATCTTGAATTCAGTGAGCTAACGTTTCCCTATGGTCAGATAGATCTGTTTTTGGATGATTCAAAACAGGAAGGGCTTACCAATGCTCTCGATTCCATAAAGAAAAATTTTGGTGATAAATCAATACGCTTCTGGGGCAGGGAGGTGGCATGATCATCCCCGGGCAGCTTTTTTCTTTTCATTGTTACTATTCGCGGTTCCATAATTTGTGCTTTAAGGTGTAACCAATGCCGGCCTTATTAAGTGTTTTAAGTTATTATTCGCTAATGACCGGCGTGCTTTCTCCCAGGGCTATCTGCAGCAAAGCAAAAGAGCTGGGGTATGATGCTGTGGCGATTACCGATACCGATAACCTCTATGCGCTTCCTGCGTTTATCGATTCCTGCAAAGAACAGGGAATGCGGGCAATTATTGCAGCAAAAATCACTGCTGATCAGGGTTCTCTCTTGCTTTACGCTGATGGTGAAAAAGGATATCAGAATCTTTGTCGCGTTATAAGTGAAATTCACTGCAGCAAAACCTTTAACCTCGTAACATCTATGAAGGCTGATCCCTCAGGGCTTTATGCTGTTTCTCAAAATCAGCGTGTTTTGATGTCCTTGCGTACTATACTTCCTGTTTACTATCACATGGTAAAACCACGAATTGTTCCGTCATGGGTGAAAAAGAGTGGCATTGAAGCGCTTGTAATACCACAAACAATATTTACAAGCAGTGATCAGTATCAGGTACACCGGATGCTCAACGCAATCAGGAATAACACTACTCTTTCGAGAGTAAATGAAAAGGAGTTATACTCTGCAGATGCTCTTATAAAGCCATGGGATGAGATAAAGGATCGCTTTGAGGTGTTTGAAAAAGAGCTTGCTTTAACCGAAGACTTTGCCGAAAAAATCATTTCCAGAAAAGAATTCGGTCACTGTATCATGCCCGAGTTTAAATCCGGTAGTTCTGCGTCACAGCTGCTGCGTTCAAAGGCATTTGAGGGGGCTAAGCGCAGGTATGGTGAAATTAGTGAAAAAGTTGAAAAAAGGCTGCTGTACGAACTCTCACTTATAGAGAGTAAAAACTTTTGCGGTTATTTTCTGATTGTAGACGATATCGTTAAACAGTCACCCCGTACCTGTGGAAGAGGGTCGGGGGCAGCTAGTATAGTAGCATATTGTCTTGGAATAACCAATGTTGATCCCATTCGTTATAACCTTATGTTTGAACGTTTTTTAAATCCCGGAAGAACCGATCCCCCTGATATCGATATAGATTTTGCGTGGGATGAACGTGATGCGGTTATTCAGTATGTTTTTGATAAGTACGGAACTGAACATACTGCAATGGTAGCAACACACCAGACCTGTGGCATGCGAATGGCAATTCGTGAAGTAGCCCGGGTGTTTGGGTGCACAGAGCAGGAAATAAGTGAGGTTACCAAAAAGATTCCATGGTTTACAGAGATTCCGGAAGGTGATGGGGGGCTTGAAACCGCGCTCCAATTGTGGCCTGAAACAAGTGATGTAAGGCTCGATTCTCCCTGGCCCGAAATTCTTTGTGAAGCACAGAAAATTGTAGGGATGCCAAGGGGAATCGGTACACATTGTGGTGGGGTGGTTATAACACCCGGCCCTGTAAACAGGCATGCCCCGGTTCAGTATTCTGCAAGCGGAGTTCCTATTATTCAGTGGGAAAAGGATGGGGCAGAGGCCATGGGGCTGGTAAAGATAGATCTGCTCGGTAACCGCTCACTTGCCGTGATACGCGACGCAATTATAAATGTAAAAAAGGAAAACAGGGAGTTTGATGAGTCGCGATGGGATCCTCAGAGTGACCCCGCGACCATAGCGCTTTTTGCCCGCGGAGAGAGCATAGGGGTATTTTATGTTGAATCTCCGGCGATGCGCCTGCTTCAGAAAAAGAGCGCAAAGGGTGATTTTGAGTATCTGGTCATTCATTCCTCAATTATCCGTCCGGCTGCAAACAGCTATATTCAACAGTATCTTAAAAGACTTCACGGTGCTCCCTACAAAATGCTTCACCCTCTTCTTAACGGGGTTCTTGATGAGACGTTTGGTATTATGGTCTACCAGGAGGATGTGGCACGAGTGGCGATGGCCTTAGCCGGATTTGATTCACAGGATGCCGACACGTTGCGCAAGATTATGTCTAAAAAGATACACAACAAGCGCTTTGAAGATTACAGGGTAAAGTTTTTCAGTGGAGCAGAGGCTAAGGGAGTAAACGTATCGGTTATAAACGCTGTATGGAATATGATGCTTTCTTTTTGCGGCTACTCTTTCTGTAAGCCTCACTCTGCAAGTTATGTTCAGGTTTCGTTTCAATCAGCATACCTTAAAGCACACTTTCCTGCTGCGTTTATGGCTGCTGTTTTATCAAACTACGGGGGGTATTATTCAACCCAGGCGTATATCAGCGAAGCAATGCGGCTGGGAGTTAAAATTATCCCGCCAGATATAAATTTAAGTTCAGTAAACTTTCAATCCCGTAATAACAGTATCATTGTAGGGTTCTGCCAAATCAAGAGTTTGACATTTGCGGCTCAGAGAACAATCGTTCAGGAACGTAACGCAGGAGGAAATTACCATAGCTTTGAGGATTTTTACCGGCGTACAAAACTGGATGAATCCGATATGGAGCGTCTTACCCTGGCAGGAGCATTTGATACTATATGTAAGCCGATGAACCGGGCCCAGCAGTTTTGGTTGATGCGTACCTGTTACAAAGGTGCAAAAGCCAGGACCACCGCGCCACGGCTCAAACCACTTTCGCACAGACAGTTTCTGGCTTATCAGTACAAAGTATTGGGATTTTTAACTCCTGATCACCCTGTTAGCTATGTTAAAACATCCGGGAGAGAAAAATTTATTAAAATCAGGCAGATCGAGAGACTTCGCGGCACAAGGGTACGCTTTCTTGGCTGGTGTATTACATCAAAAACCGTTTCCACAAAGGTGGGGGATAGTATGGTGTTTGTAAGTTTTGAAGATGAGACCGGAATATGTGAATCGGTACTTTTCCCCCAGGTGTATAAAAGGTGTGCCTATCTGCTTTCATTTCAGACAGCACTGGTGGTGAGTGGAAAAGTAACAGAGGAATTTGGGGTAAAGGTGGTTGATGTTGAACGTATAGAGCGTCCCTGAAACGCTCATTTTTCACGACTATCAAAAAGCGTGTGATTAAACCTCATTGTAAGCAGAAACATATTTGATAGATCCACGCCATTTTCGATTAAGTGTACACCCTGGGTATATCTGAAATCCACTGTTCCATCGGCAACTGTTCTTCCATAGCTTAAGTCTATTCTGCCATAGGAGGGTGCTTCGTAGAATGGGTCACTGAAAAGCTGATTGTTTCCTTCACCTTTATAGGCGGTGGCTTTCAGTCCCAGATTAAACGCGCTTATCTTACCCTGCGCGATTATCCCACCAGGAGTATTCCATGACGAGCCGTCTCTTCTGAGGCGATCGAGTGTAACCAGGTATCCGGTTGAGAACATAAGCGTATCAATATAGCGCATCCCGTTTTGTTTGTAGCCAATACTCGCCATCGCTCCACCATTATCGATCACCCCGGTGCCCCGTTCCCGAACAGCCGGGCCGACCATATGAAACATCTTAAAGTGATGGTCAAAAAAGAGCTGGTTATACCGGGCGGATCCCGAGAAGCCGAAAAGAAAATGCTCAGGATCATCATCGGTTCTTCGGCTGACCCAATCTACCCACACATCTTGGGTGAAATAATCATTAAAGACCCGAAAGTAAGCGCCCTGAAGATTTGGGCGAAAATAGCCGGTGCTGTCTGAAAAGAGCGCAAGTGGATAGCTGAGGGTTTCATCTCGTGGGAAACTACCCATATAAAAGAGTGCGTGTGGGCCACTGAATTTATAGTAGAGTAAGAGGTTGGGGTCATTGAGATCCGGGGAAGCGCCAAGTTCCTGAAAATAGGATGCCCCTACTCTCAACTGATAACTCTGGTTTCGGGTAAAGCCCAGCGTCGTTCTGAGTCGTCCGCCAAAGATCGTCTGATCGGTAGTCACAGAGTTATTATATTCACGATTATCCAAAATACCATCAAACGAGGCTTGAAAGTCTATTTGCTGCTGTCCTGATACGTTTTGAACAAGAAACACACCCACGAATAAAAACAGATATAGTAACACGTCTAAAACTCCTTTTTTTTAACACTACATAATATAAATACAGTTTTTACTCAAAAAAACCAATACAGCTGTGCTTTGATGGGCGGAAATGTTCATCCCTTAGTACATAATTTCTTTAAAGGTAGTCATTTATACATTAAACGTACTTTAAAGTTTGCGATATTATCTATTTGAGTATATTTTAAAAAACAGATTTGTTGGATGAGGTATTGTTTTCAGTGTTATAGAGCGGGGGAGTTAATGGTTTCAAGAGATGTATTTAGCTTCAGTCGAATCAGCCTTTTAAGTATTACCACTATTTTGATAGTTACATCTTTTTCTTACGGAAGAGATGTACTTAACCAATTAAGTGAGGATATAAAAACAGGGCCAACTCTTTTTTACACCCCTGAAGCCGTTCATTATTATTCAAGAACCGGAAGTGCCGGGCATATCAGTTTTCAGGATATAGAGCAGGCAGAGAAGAGTTTCAGAGCACTTTTGGAGTTAGCGCAGAAAGGCTCGGTTTCATCACCCGCACTACCGGTATTAATCGATAGAATGCCTGTGGGGATACATGTAACAACAGTTTCTGCTACATTTGATGGAAGAGAATCATTTGATGATTGGGTAAGCTCCTATTTAATGAATGAGAGAAATAATTTTATCTTCAACCCACCGTTTCTTGATCATAGTGCAGTAAGTAGATGTGAAGATTTTCTTGAGGTGACTCACAATGTTGATTTTAAAGAAAGACGAGAGACTGGTGGAGAAGTAAGAAGTGCCGTTGTAGATATTCACATTGTTTTTAGATTACACATCGGAGAATACGCATTAGCAAGTGTTACTGGTGTAACAGATGTTAGAGAACCTGAAAACTGGGTACGGTGGTGGCGTGAAAATCGTGAACAGTTTCAGCATGCATCCGCAGATCCTCAACTTCGGGAGTATGAGAAAAGAGATTACATCGAGGGGGCACAGTACAATCTTACTTTGGTTTCAAAACAGAATGTTGAGGGGGTAGTGAACTCCGTTTCTGATACCGCTATAGTGCTTCAGACTGATGACGCACGGCGCTTTTTACTGAGACGAGAGCAGATCTTTACCGGTCAGCTGGTTATGTTGCCTGATAAACCGAGTGCTTCTGTTGCTGATCAAACCCCAAAACCGGACTCTACATCAGATTTCGGTGATTTGGTAAATCTCTCCGGAAAAACAGATATTATGATCAGGCTTACCAATGGTTCTATTCTAAAGGGAAAATTTCATTCAATTGAAGATGATTTATTGATAATTGATATCGATGGAGTCAATATTCCGGTTAGGGAAAATGTGGTGGATAAAATTTCCACACCAAATTGATGGAGCATAAACAAAATTGAGCAGGGGGGTAATTGTGTTAAAACTATTTGTGTTATTGTTTTTTGTTTCAGGTGTTGTTGTTGGTGAAGAAATAACCGATAGTCTCGCTGTATATGACAGCAGTGCTGTAGAAGAGGAAGAGCAAATACCAACAGCACCGATGGTAGATGATGAGCGGGCTGTAGTAGAGCGGTTGATGCAAGAGTTAGGATTACCGGATAATATCGGTGTTGATGACATAACGGTATTTGAATCCGGCAGATTAGTGCTTCTTGACCTTTCCAACCCTCAGGTAAGCAGAGCGGGTTTTGAATCTTTCCCCGAAGATATTACTAAATTAACAGCTCTAAAAGTACTAATTCTGAAAAATAACTCAATAGGTACTATTCCCGATGAGATAAGTAATCTTAGGGATTTGCGGGAGCTTGATATGGCAAGCAATCGCCTGAGAACTATTCCCGCGAGCGTCAAAAATCTCAGAAGATTGCAGAAACTTGACCTCCGGTACAACAGTTTTTCTCAGTTTCCGGAAGAGGTCCTTACGCTTGAGAGTCTCTCCTATCTCCACCTGTGGGGAAACAGGCTTACGACATTACCGGATAAAATTAATAAACTCTCAAACTTACGACAACTGTTCTTAAACCAGAATCGCCTTAACTCTCTTCCTGAGTCTATAATGGAATTGGAGCTGGATTATTGTGACTTTCAGATGAACAGGCTTTGTGATCTGTCTTCTGAGCTGGATGAATGGGCGGAATCGATGAACCGAAGGTATAGAGAATATCAGAGATGCTGGTAAAAAAAGAAAGGCTCAGAGAAACTCTGAGCCTTTTTACTTCGTATAACTAAACCCAACAAATCAGGCAATGATTTTACTGACCGGATACTCTACAATTCCTGATGCCCCGGCACGTTTGAGCAGGGGAATGACATGTTTGGTTTCCTGAAACGGCAGAATCGTTTCTACTGCCATCCAACCCTTATCTGAGAGATGTGAAACAGTAGGGTTATGCAGCGCAGGTAAAATCTTGAGAATTGTTTCTACATTTTTCTCTTCAACATTACACTTAAGCCCTACATAGTTTTCCGCATCAAGAGTACCCAGAAGCAGCATTTTAAGGTTTTCCAGTTTACTTCGCTTATCCTCCTGATCCCATGCTTTTTTATTAGCAATGACAACAGTGCAGGTTTCCATCAGTACATCGATGATACGCAGTCTGTTAGCCCTGAGTGATGAACCGGTTTCGGTTATATCGACAATAGCATCAACCAGACGCGGTGGTTTAACCTCTGTTGCACCCCATGAGAACTCAACATCAACGGGAACATTTTTTTTAGCAAAGAATCGTTTGGTAGTACCAACCAGCTCTGTGGCGATACGTTTTCCCTTAAGGTCCTCAGCGCTTTGGAACGGTGATTCCTCAGGCACAGCAAGAACCCATTTGCATTTTTCCCGGGAAGATTTACTGTAGCGTAGTTCTGTTACCTCAACCACATCAGCATCATTCTCTGAGACCCAGTCCTGGCCGGTAATACCGGCATCAAGGATACCCTGTTCTACATAACGGGGTATCTCCTGAGGACGCATTACAATTAAATCCAGTTCAGGATCATCACAGCTTGGGTAGTAAGAACGCTCTTTACACCGAATGTGTATACCTGCTTTATTAAAAAGACTAACAGTAGACTTTTCCAGACTTCCTTTTGGAATTCCTAACGACAGTTTCATGAGTCTCCTTACGTTGCGACCTTTTCCTTAAAAGCTTTGGTTAGCTCAGGTACTATCTCCAGTACATCACCAACAATACCCAGATTGGCGATTTGGAAGATATCAGCATCCGGATCTTTGTTAATTGCTATAATGTAGTCGGCTGATTGCATTCCCGCCATGTGTTGCACAGAGCCGGAGATACCGCAAGCGATGTAGAGTTTAGGACAGACAGTTTTTCCGGTTTGACCAACCTGATGAGAGTAGGGGATCCACCCGTTATCAACCGCAGCACGGCTTGCTCCCACAGCACCTCCAAGAACTTCTGCCAACTCTCTGATAACTTCAAAGTTTTCTGGTTTATTAAGTCCTCGTCCACCGGATACAATAATATCGGCTTCGGTGATATTTACCGTCGATTCGATCTCTTTAACTATATCGATAACTTTCGTTCTTTCAGTAACATCAGATGACTCGATGTTATGAACGATTACTTCACCGGATCTGGTTTCATTATACTCTGCAGCCTTCATCACCTTATGGCGAACAGTAGCAATCTGCGGGCGATGGTCAGGGCAGATAATGGTTGCCATGAGGTTACCACCGAAAGCAGGTCTGGTACCAAGAAGAAGCTTTTTCTCTGTATCCACTTCAAGTTTTGTACAGTCGGCGGTAAGTCCACCCCAGACTTTTGCTGCTACTTTTGGAATAAAGGAGCGACCAATCGCTGTTGCACCCGCGAGCACTATCGATGGCTTCTCCTCTTCGATGACTCTGCACACAAGCTGAGCATAGGTGTCATCTCTGAAATCTTTAAGATTCGCACCATTCATATACACCACTTTATCCGCGCCGTACTTTATGAGTTTATCGGCCTGCTGGTGCATATCATTGCCCAGAAGTATCGCCACCAGCTTTTCCCCAAGCTGATCCGCGAGCTTGCGCCCTTCACCAAGCATCTCATAGGATACACCGGCTACAGTTCCTTCATGCTGTTCGATAAATACCGCGACATTGCTGTAATCATTAACATCGATCTTTGCGCCTGAAGTTTTGGTAATGGTTATGGCACCGAATTTTTTACATGCCTCAACACACGCGGAACAAAGGTTGCATTTTTCCAGATCAATAACAGCCTTTTTGTCCACTATCTGGATGGCATTCTGTGCACATGCTTTCACACACAGGCTACATCCAATGCACTTTTCAAGTTCGACTTTAATACTCATTTTAAGCTCCCCCTCTATTTAACGATGCCAAGATCCAGGATTGTGGACTGTAATTTATCTACTAAATCAGGAACTTCCCCTTCAATTTTTTCACCACCAGATTTTCTCTCGGGCACAAAGGAGCGCAAAACCTGTGTAGGGCTACCTTTAAGGCCGATGCGGTTTTCATCAAGATCCATACTTGCTGCATCGAGGGTCTTTATGGTTGCTTTTTTGGCTTTCATTTTTCCCTTCAACGAGGCCATTCTTGGAGTGTTTATCTCTTTTACCACAGTGATAAGACCGGGAAGAGGCATCTCCACCACATCGTACCCGCCTTCCATAAGACGTTCCAGACGAATAGAGGATGAAGTTATTTCTTCGATTTTTCTTACCCAGGCCACAAAGGGAATTCCAAGCATCTCGGCAACACCGGGACCGACCTGGGCGGTATCACCATCGATTGCCTGCTTTCCGGAGATGATAAGGTCTACATCACCAATGGTTTGAATTCCTTTGGCAAGGGTGTAGGAGGTAGCCCATGTGTCTGAGCCTGCAAAAGCCCTGTCAGAGATAAGAATACCTTCATCTGCGCCCATAGAGATCGCTGTGCGAAGAGCACTTTCGGCTTGAGGTGGGCCCATAGTTACTACTTTTACCACTCCACCTACTTTCTCCTTTATACGGACCGCCTCTTCGATAGCATACTCATCAAAGGGATTAACGACCGCTTCTACACCATCCCGGATAAGTGTACCAGTATCAGGATTTATCTTTACCTGAGTTGTACCCGGTACCTGTTTAATCAAAACAACAATGTTCACTAAGATCCCCCTTGAGGAAAGACTGTCTTTAATCTGCGAGAAAAAGATTTTTTTCCGCTCAGAAAAGTAATCTAAAATAGTAATTGAACCTTTGCGGTGCAATTGGAAATACAATCACCTATTACGTATGTGTATTTAAATTATTTAAATTAGCACTGGATGACCATAAATGCCTTCTGGATACCGGGGGTTCTGCAATCACCAATAATCAACCTGTTTATCTGCTCATAGCACGCATACATTGGGTACACACCGTGGTCTCTGGTAAGAACTCAAGTCTTTCGGGGTTTATCTCTTTTTCACACTTTACGCAAATTCCATAGGTTTGCGCTTCAATGCGTAAAAGAGCTTCTCGAATCGCGGTAAGTGTTCTTTCAGTACGTTCCTTAGCGTGCAGAGCCTGGTGCTGGCGCTGAAGAGCATCGATTCTTGTGATACGCCCTATCGGATCATCGAGAGAAACAGGTTTCTCCGATTCGGCACTCATTTTTTGATATGAGAGGAGTTCCCGCTCCTTTTCCAGTAACAGCTTTTTAAATTTTTCGGTATCAATCATGTTAGTTATGTTCCATTTCTAAAAATGGTGATTTGTTTCCGGTGTGAATGAGGTTTAATTTATGCATCGCTCTTGTACAGGAAATATAGAGCATACTTTTATCCATTTCGTTATGATAATTTTTTGAGCATGAAAAAGGAATTATTACCTGATCAAACTCAAGACCTTTGGCCATGTGTGCGGTGGTAATTATAACACCATTAGAGAATGTACTGCTCTCCGCGTCCAGGATAGTTATCGTTTCCGGCTCATCTTTTATTGAATCGTAAATTTTACCTGCCTGATGCTGACTTTTACAAATCAATCCCAAAGATTTCAAGTTTGAGGCGGAGAAATCTTTTATCAGTTTCTTAATTTCAGCAATCTGTTCAGCATCATCTTTTACCTTGGTTACCGTTGGTTCTTCTCCATGGCGTTCGATAATTTCAAGTTCCTCATTTTGGGATATCTTTTGAGCAAAAGTGGCAATCTCAAAGCTGGAACGGTAACTTTTACACAGTTTCATGATGTCGGCTTTAGAAAAAACTTTCGCTATATCATTGCAGGTAGTTGAGCTGTATGGATTTACCGACTGGTTCGCGTCTCCGAGTATGGTTTTTCTGCACCTGAACAACTCTTCCAGTACAGCGTACTGAACGGGTGTATAGTCCTGCATTTCATCAACGACAAGGTGTTTTACATAGTCGAAACTGGTTGTTCCCTCAAACTTTATTTTCAATAACGTTAGGGGGAACACATCGCTGTACTCCAAAACTCTTCCCTTTCTTGTTTTGAACATTTCGGGGCTGCCAAGCCAGGTATAAAACTCCTTATACAGACTTATGAGGGTATGAGTTTTGAACATTTTTTTTATGGATGTTCTGAGTTTATTTACGTCTGCTGCTTTCAGGTTTGTTTTGTGAGTAAAAGAGATTCTCTTCGCGATCTCTCTGGCCATTGGTGTAAAACGTTTGGAGATCGGTGTCGCCTGAAGGGATTTAAATTTCTCACGAATCATCTCTGCGGGAATAGTAATCGCGCCGATCTGTACATCCTGAGGAGAGAATAGGTCGCTCTCCATGTAACTGAAAAAACTCCTGAGCTTACTTAAAAAGTCGAAACTGGACTTGTACTGAATTCTTTGGATAAACTTAGAATCGGTACTGTCGATTAGTTCTGTAACCTGTTCAAAAAAGGTTTGAAACTTTATCTTACTTCCAAGCTGATCGGAAGCGATCTTTTCGCAATCAACTTCAAGGATTTTCTCTTCACCAAGCTCCGGTAGTACATTTGAGATATAATCAGCAAAAACTTTGTTGGGTGAAACAATTAAAATGTTTCTGGATGTAATTGTCTCTTTGTGCTTATAAAGCAGAAAAGCAATTCTATGGAGCGCGATGGAGGTTTTTCCCGAACCGGCAACTCCCTGAATGATTAAAACTCGTGATGTGTCATTTCTGATGATCTGGTTTTGATCTCTTTGTATCGTCGCTACGATATTTTTCATCTTTTCATCAGATGTGCTGCTCAGTTCTTTTTGCAGGACATCGTCGTGAATGTTTAAAGAGCTCTCAAGCATAAACTCCAGTTTGGATTCTCTTATTCTGTATTGCCTCTTCAGGTCAATTGTACCCGAAATGGTGGCTTGCGGAGCTTCGTAAAATGCTCTGCCAAGTTCAAAATCATAGAACATGCTTGAAACCGGAGCACGCCAGTCATGAATAAGAGTTACATGATTTGCTTCATCGTAAAAAGAATGAACGCCAATATAGATATTTTCCGTGTCGCGCTTACCATCCTCTAAAAAGTCGATTCTACCAAAGTAGGGGGTCTCAATGAGTTTGGCGATTCTTTCGCGCTTCTCTGCCATCGATTCACCAGTAAGAACCGAGACCGCGATAGATTGCCGCACAGATGCCTTCTCTGCCCCATCCATCTCGTCTCTGCTCTCCCACAAATATTCCTTGTTGTCATGAATATCCTGCACATGAGCAGAAAGATTGCCATCTATTTTTTCGAGGTTCTTATTTAAGATGTCCTGAACCTTTTCAAGATGAATTCTCTCTTCAGTCTCAAGTCTGTTCATTTTTCATTCCTTTATCATTCTAAAGATTTTTCGCATAACATTTTAGATTGAAAAAACTATGAGCCGCTCCTGTATCCGCACATCACTAAACTCAAATTTCTCTTTTATCAGCGCGATGGTTTCTTTACAGTAAAAAAACACATGAGTAGTATCGGTAATATAGTGCCAGTTTTTAAAATCAACATCATCAGTATATAACTCAGTCATACAGTACAGTTTTGACTGTGGCTTAAGAAGATTTTTCAGAAGAGTAAAATCTTTTTCCGGATTGTAAAAATGTTCTATTACTTCACAGCATGCTATGTAATCATATTTGGTTTGGAGCATCCGGGGGTAATTAGAAAAGTAAGGGTCATAGGCTTCAACGCAATACCCCTGATCTTTTAAAATCTTTGTGATAACGGGGCCGGGGCCTGCGCCAAAATCGAGTCCCGTATGATCAGAAGAGAAATCAGCCACTATGGAATTGGTTATCGGTGATACAAAGCTTTGGTAGTGAGGATCGAGGACATCATTATTGTGATAGCAATACCGTTTATACTCCTCATCGTTGTCGGGCAGAAATTCTCTGCCACAAAATATGCCACGACACTCTGTGCAGCGATAAAATGAACGCTTCTTACTGCTGTAAAAGAGCACTGCTTCAGCACGGCATAGTGGGCAGAGGCTGGTAGTTTTACGTTTGTTTCTATGGTTGTGAGATGAGTTTTGTTTACTACACATTGTGAATAAGTCTGTTTAAAGAAAAAGTTGTTAGGGAATTAATAGTAACTTACTACGGTTATGAACAGCGAAAATGTGCTGAGTCTTTCAGGGCGGACACTGGTGAAGAAGACCACTTACCCGGTTCTGTGATCTCGGGTTAGAGGGGCGTGTACGTATTTTTTGGTATAAAAGTGTTGTTTGCATCAATCCAAAATACTTTTATGCTCCTAATCGGGCAAGCCAATAAAGCGAAACGTTAACAGCTTCAGTTTTTAGGAAAAAACATCCTCTCTGGTGTTTTGAAGATGGGCTACTACCATGCGCAACGCTCCATAGGAGTACTTTTGACCAAAATGCTCCCTGGCGGGATTAAGTTGTCTGCTGTTTTGTGAGAGAAAAAACTCCGAGATCTTCGCTACGTCTTCACTGGCAATGACACTTTCCACACCAAGCTCCCCGGTACTAATGAAATGGGCAAGATGGCCTTCGATGGTGGAATGTGTAAGACCCCGCTGAGAGGCGATTTGCTCAATTGTTTTACCTGTTTTAAACAGGTCGAAACTGATCTGTTTTGTATCCCGTTTTAAAGGCTTTTTAGTTTCATCCACAAATGGTTCATCGCGTTTTTCGTAGGGGATATTGTGTTCGTCCGCATAAAGATCGATTACCTTAAGTAGTTCCTCTCCAAAGTTTTTAAGTTTCGCGGCCCCTACGCCTTTTATTTTCTTTAGCTCGTTTAATGATGAAGGCATACGGCTACTGATCTCTGAGATGGTCTTGTAGGGTAAAATCATATAGTGGGGCAGGTCTGCTGATTCAGCTCTTTTGTCACGCCACTCTTTTAACCTCAGGTAAAGCTCCGGGTGTGAAGAATTGATTTGGTCTTTACGTATCGATCCTGAAGAACTTTTTTTCCCCGGTTTCTCAATCTCTGATTTAGCTCTGGCCTGAAGAAATGTGCTTACAACAAACCCTTCACTGCAGGCTTTAAAACAAGCCCCTTTCTTTTCAACCTCTTTATGGATTTGTGTAAGTAGATTGGAAACCGATTTTAAAACTTCTCTGTTATCGATATCAAGCGTATTGGTGGCAGGTAACTGTTCGAAACAGTGTTCTATTTTTTCCGAAAAGTATAAACTAGCCTTTTTTACTCTCTGCTGTAGCGCCGAATTGAGTTGTGTATCGGCTTCTTGTGAAAGGTAGGCTGAAATTTGTGGCATAAATTTGTTCGCTACAGTTATGATTTCACTTTCTGCCTGTGCCGCGATCTGTTCAATGAGTTCTATTGTTACTGCCTGTATACTCTGCTGGTGATCCTTAATGATTTTAAGGCAGTAGTTTAATTTACGTTTTAAATCCCTGAAATCAAACAGTTCAAACAACAGTGTTCGCTGATACTTAATTTTCGCTCTTTGAAGCTCAGCTGTATCGGGCGGATTGTTAAGAACGTTACTGTTGAATTTACTCACTGAGCTACTGCTTATAAGTACCTTTGAAGAGAGGGGAGTGGTGAGCACAAGTCCCTCCAATGTTTTACAGCGACTTAGTGCTACATATACCTGTCCATGGGCAAATGCCGCTCCCGCGTCAATTATAACTTTATTAAATGTAAGACCCTGACTCTTGTGTATCGTGATAGCCCACGCGGCTTTCAGCGGATACTGGGTGAATGTGCCCTTGATGGTTTCATCGATGTCACCCTTGTTATTGAGGCTGTATTTCATATTGTGCCAGATTTCGGGGGTAACCTCGATATCCGTGACATCACCCGGGCACCTGACATACACAGTACCCTTGAGTATATCCTGAACAGTACCGATACGGCCGTTGAAATATCGTTTGTTAGGTGATGAATCGTTTTTTACAAACATCACCTGGGCACCCGTTTTAAGCGTGAGATCAAACTCTGTAGGGTAGGAAAATTCCGGAAAATCTCCCTCTATTGTGGCTTTAAAACTGTAGGCTGCGGTTTTTAGACTCTCCATCTTTTGGGTGTTTATTTTTTGTGCCTGATAGTTATGGGTGGTGAGAATTATTCCTCCCTCTTTATCATTACTGAAATCAGGCAGGTATCTTTTGTTGAGCTGTTCGAGGGTTTGAGGATCGCTTTGGCCATGACGGACATTGTTTAAGAGATTTATAAATGTCTGATCACTCTGTCGGTACACTTTTTGAAGCTCGATGGTCACATACGTTGATTCCTGAAGCGCTTTGCTTCCAAAGAAAAACGGGGTATGGTAATGATCTTTAAGCAGCTCCCATTCATCATCCTTAACAACCGGAGCAAGTTGCTGAAGATCACCGATCATTAGAAGCTGCACGCCCCCAAACGGTTTTGATCTGTCGCGCAATCTTCTAAGCACTTCATCGATACCGTCCAGAAGATCCGCTCGCACCATACTGATCTCATCAATCACCACCAGATCAAGACTTTTTATAATGTTAAGTTTCTCACGGTTAAAACGATGATACTTCTTTGACGTTTCTGTCGTTTTGCTGCCCGGAAGCTGAGGGCCAAAGGGGAGCTGAAAAAAGGAGTGAATCGTTACCCCGCCGGCATTTAACGCAGCAACCCCGGTTGGGGCAAGGACAACCATTCGTTTCGGTGAGTTTCTTTTTAAGTAGTGTAGAAATGTTGTCTTTCCGGTTCCGGCCCTGCCGGTCAGAAATAGGTTTTCTCCGGTGTTTTGAAGAAACTCAAAAGCAAGGCTTTGCCGGGGATTGTCATTTACAGACATAGATCTTCTCCTTATAGAAACCTGGGCATATCCATTGGGTCGCGACGGTTTTTGTAAGCGAAACCTTGAAATGACAGGAACGGGGAGAATGGATATAGTGTTTCGGTTCTGCCTGAGTATCTAAATATAGAAATAAGAAGAGGCAGAAAACAGCCCTTTTTTAAAAAAGGGGTTTTGCCTCTGTGCTGAGGTAACCTTAAACAACGTTTTGAATTAGTTTACAATAATACTACTCTAAATCAGGATACCATAACTGGTTCTTCTTTATTTTTATGCAATTTTTTATCAAACGAGAGAGCTTTTTTAGGACAGGTTGCTACGCATACATTGCATTTGAGACAGTCCCTTTCCAATGATACGCCCTGCTCCCTGTATTTGGCTATGGGCAGCTCAAGGGGACACTTTTTTTCGCACAGCTTACAGTTCACACAACTTTGGCTCACTTTGAGGGGTTCCTTGTGGCCGCCGATAGCGTTCTGAAGTGTACCCATGGGACAGAACGCACACCAGGTGCGTGGTTTAAAGAGGATGCCGGTGCCAATTCCTATTCCGGTGGTGACCGCGCACATTGTCCAGAACAGTATCCCTAAACTGTACCAGTTTCCTCCGCTTTGAATAACCCTGACAGCAAAAAAGCCCATCATGAGCCCAAAAGCCGACCATCTGAACACCGGGTTTTTTAGTAGCGGGGGTATTGGTTTGTTTTTGCTGAGTTTTGAGAGATATACAGTATAAAACGCGCCCCGCGGGCAGAGATTGCCACAGACATAGCGCCCTTTGTACACACTGACCACTATTCCTGTGATCATCACTACCGGCACGGTGTAGCCAATGAGGGGGTATCTCCATGCTGCGAGCAGTGTTACGATTACAATTGATGAAAGCAGTAGTTTTTTGTGTATAAGCAGGTAATTGAGGTAGTGATTTTTCATTGTTTTTTCCTGATTGGAGTGCTGGTTTAGCTAAATTATTGTGACCGGAGCAAATATGCAATGACTGTGCCACCTTTAAAGGAGGCGAAGTGAGGTGCTTTTGGGTGTGGTATGGATCTGTAGTGCAACGATTTGGTGTTGCAAGGTGCACAGGATGTGTTGCATATGCAACGCCTGGTCTCCGTGGTTTTTGCGTAGGTTTTGAACTTTCATAAGCGCTGAAAGCGCGGGATATTCGTTATTGTTATCGAGATTTGGGGGAAAAAGGATTTTTATGGGGCTAAAGGCGGTATCATAATTACTAATTAAAGATAAAAGGAAAGATTTTTATGGGGCTAAAGGCGATAGATTGGGTCACCCCCGGGCGTCAATGGTGAAAGCGTGGGAGGATCCGTTTGGGGGGACCCTTGGGCTATGATCTCGGGGAGGAAGGGGGAAATGGAGTTTGGTTTTGATCTTTTTCATAAGCGCTGAAGGCGCGGGATATAATAGCCCGGGGTAAGCCAGTCTTCTGGCGCAGCCCCGGGTGCAGGCGTGAAAAAAGATCCCAAGCGCTGAAAGCGCGGGATATTCGTTGATGCTGTTATCGAGATTTGTGGGAAAAGGATTTTTATGGGGCTAAAGGCGATAGATTGGGTCACCCCCGGGCGTCAATGGTGAAAGCGTGAAAGGATCCGTTTGGGGGGACCCTTGGGCTTCAATCTCGGGAAGGAAGGGAAAATGGAGTTTGGTTTTGATCTTTTTCATAAGCGCTGAAAGCGCGCAATTTAATAGCCCGGGGTAAGCCAGTCTTCTGGCGCAGCCCCGGGTGCAGGCGTGAAAAAAAAGATCCCAAGCGCTGAAAGCGCGGGATATTCGTTGATGCTATCGAGATTTGTGGGAAAAAGAGGGATTTTTATGGGGCTAAAGGCGGTAGATTGGGTCACCCCCGGGCGTCATTGGTGAAAGAGTGTAGGGATCCGTTTGGGGGGACCCTTGGGCTATGATCGCGGGGAGGGAAGGGAACTGGAATAACATTCCTGCTATAGATCCATATCTTTTATGATCATTCATAATACTAATGTACACAGAAAAAATCGATCGTTTGGTTTTGATCTTTTTCATAAGCGCTGAAAGCGCGTGATACTATAGCCCGGGGTAAGCCAGTCTTCTGGCGCAACCCCGGGTATTGATGCAAAGAAAGATCCCAAGCACTGAAAGTGCGTAACATTTGTTGGAGAGTAAGAGATTTGGATTTAGAAAAAAGGATTTTCATGGGGCTAAAGGCGATAGACTGGGTCACCCCCGGGCGTCAATGGTGAAAGCGTGTAGGGATCCGTGGGAGGGAAGGGGGAATGGAATTTGGAATTTGATCTTTTTCATAAGCGCTGAAAGCGCGCAATTTAATAGCCCGGGGTAAGCCAGTCTTCTGGCGCAGCCCCGGGTGCAGGCGCGAAAAAAGATCTCAAGCGCTGAAAGCGCGGGATATTCTGGTGATATTTGGATATGCAGGAAAAATGAAACTCACAACCCTTTTTTTCACTCCGCAGTCACTTAGAAATGAATCTCACAACTCTTTTTTTCGCTCCTCGGTCACTTAGAAATGAAACTCACAACCCTTTTTTTCGCTCCTCGGTCACTTAGAAATGAAACTCACAACCCTTTTTTTCGCTCCTCGGTCACTTAGAAATGAAACTCACAACCCTTTTTTTCGCTCCTCAGTCACTTAGAAATGAAACTCACAACTCTTTTTTTCGCTCCTCGGTCACTTAGAAATGAAACTCACAACTCTTTTTTTCGCTCCTCGGTCACTTAGAAATGAAACTCACAACTCTTTTTTCGCTCCTCGGTCGCTTAGAAATGAAAATCAGAACTCTTTTTTTAACTCCTTGGTCGCTTAGAAATGAAAATCACAACTCTTTTTTTTATTTCTACTTCATAATGTTAAGTAAATTGGACTCTGTTTTTGATTTCTAAGTCACTTAGAAGTCAAAATTAGAACCCTTTTTTTCATTCCTAAGTCACTTAGGAGCCTCATTAGAACCCTTTTTTTCATTCCTAAGTCACTTAGGAGCCTCATTAGAACCCTTTTTTTCATTTCTAAGTCACTTAGGAGCCTCGTTAGAACCCTTTTTTTCATTCCTAAGTCGCTTAGAAGTCAAAATTAGAACCCTTTTTTTTATTTCTAAGTCACTTAGGAGCCTCATTAGAACCCTTTTTTTCATTCCTAAGTCACTTAGGAGCCTCGTTAGAACCCTTTTTTTTATTTCTAAGTCACTTAGGAGCCAAAATTAGAACCCTTTTTTTCATTTCTAAGTCACTTAGGAACCAAAATTAGAACCCTTTTTTTATTCCTAAGTCACTTAGGAGCCAAAATCAGAACCCTTTTTTTTATTCCTAAGTCACTTAGGAGCCAAAATCAGAACCCTTTTTTAGTTCCTAAGTGCCTTTTAAGGCCAATTGAACAGAATTTTGACCAAAAACGTTATAAATTCGGGTAGTTTTTACTTTCCTGGGAAAGAAAATGGAAAAAAAAACGGAAACAATCAGTTTTCTCTTTTCCTTTTCCTGCTCAACAGGGCGGCTTCTATTGTAGATGATACTTTCTTTGGCCTTGATCTCCCTCTTAAGCGCTGAAAGCGCGGGATATTTGATGCTGTTATCGAGATTTGTGGGAAAAGGATTTTTATGGGGCTAAAGGCGGTAGACTGGGTCACCCCCGGGCGTCATTGGTGAAAGCGTGAAAGGATCCGTTTGGGGGGACCCCTGGGCTATGATCTCGGGAAGGAAGGGAAAATGGAGTTTGGTTTTGATCTTTTTCATAAGCGCTGAACGCGCGGGATATAATAGCCCGGGGTAAGCCAGTCTTCTGGCGCAGCCCCGGGTGCAGGCGCGGGATATTTGATGCTGTTATCGAGATTTGTGGGAAAAAGGATTTTTATGGGCCTCCTACGCGGAAGCTACGGAGGCCAGGGCGACAACATGTGTACTAATTAGAGATTAGGAAATAAAAAATTTCCCCTTTTCTTGCTCAACGCTCATAGCTCATAGCTATTTTAAAGCGTGAAAGGATCCGTTTGGGGGGACCCCTGGGCTATGATCGCGGGAAGGAAGGGAACTGGAATAACATTCCTGCTATAGATCCATATCTTTTACGATCATTCATAATACTAATGCACACAGAAAAAATCGATCGTTTGGTTTTGATCTTTTTCATAAGCGCTGAAAGCGCGGGATATTCTGTCCCTTTGTTTTCTTCAGTTAAGATGAAATAACTTTTCCAAAACAAACCATTTTTCCTACCACTGAAGCAAGCCCTGAACAGGGCGGTTTCCATTAAAAGCCCAGGGCAATCGCCCTGGGGAAACATCACGGTGACCAAAGAGCCCTGAATGGGCGACCTTTATTGTCGAAGCTCCAAACATTCTCTCAAACCCTCATGCACTGAGAAACATACCCCAAACAGTGAGAAACATACCCCAAACAATGAGAAACATGCCCCAAACAATGAGAAACATGCCCCAAACAGTGAGAAACATGCCCTAAACAGTGAGAAACATGCCCCAAACAGTGAGAAACATGCCCTAAACAGTGAGAAACATGCCCTAAACAGTGAGAAACATGCCCCATTTACCCGATTTTGAGCATGTTTCTCACTGAAAGGGGTATGTTTCTCACCGTACATACCATGTTTCTCAGAAGAATAGGCATGTTTCTCAGAAGAATAGGCATGTTTCTCACCGCACGGGCCGTGTTTCTCAACGCACAGGGGGTGTTTCTCACTGTTTCTGTAGTGTTTCTCACAAAATCACCCATGTTTCTCAAATTTTGGACTGTCCAGCCTTCCTGATAACGCTTGTCCCACTCTTAACGGATTTAGCACAGCGCCTTTTACCATATACAAAACTCCACCGTGGTGTCTCGGGACCCGGATGAGAATTTCCCTGAGCTACAATGAAAATGGTGATCACTGATTGAACTGTAAAAAGAGCTGCATTACATAGTACCTGAGCGGATACTTCTTGTAGACGGAACGATTCTGACACTTAAATCCCATTGAAGCCCAAAAAAGTTGCGCGGTGACATGTAAGCTGTTGCAATGCTTCAATCTATTATTTATTTAACTTATATAGAGAACTTGTCACTATCACATTTTCAGTTTACGGCCCATATGCTCCTTTCACACCTTCATATTCCACAATCTACTGTTTTAGATAGAGCCAGTCTTTTGTTTTGTGAGCTTGAGAGTTCGGTTTTGGGTTATTTGTGAGAAAATTGCAGATGTAATGTGTTAGGGATGTTTGCGGGTTATGGCTAATATGAGTGTTAAGAGAGTAAGTGCTTAAAAGTGAAATGAGAGTATGTCGAGGATGTGAGAGTTTCTGATATGTACCTGTTTTAGGGTGATAGACGATAGACGAAAGTTTAGGGGAAAAAAAGTAGCGATTTTGGGTGCATAGACGGAAGTGGGATAAGGCAAATATAGCAGAAATTGTTTCTACTACGTAGGAGTTTGCCAAAATATTCCGCTGCATGAAGAACAAAGAACGGGAGAGCTGCGCTAACAACTTCAATTACAATTACTCAAAAGCAACATAAGTGCATAGGAGAAACTGATAGCCGCCGAGGAAAAATAAAGAGAATAAAAGAAAGAGTGGCGCACGCCGTCGTGGCGGCAAAATCATTCTAAAATTTTTGATAGCTGATTTATGCAAAAGGATTTATCCTAATGAGTAAAAAAAGTTCATTAAAACAGCCCGAACCTACTAATAATGAAATAAGAGAAAGGCTAAGACTTAACAACCCTGTACTTATTAGCCAAATACTATCCTTTTCGATGAAATATTTCGAAGAAAGCATTTCAGGCAGAAAGGATATCGATGAAAAAGCAAATTGGTTCTTGGTCACAGCAACAGGCTGTCTTACTCTATTTTTTACTGGTGTTGCAGTATTATTGACACAACTTTCAATTCCAATCAATTCTGGGTGTGTATTCTTTACATCTGTATTATTGAGCGTTTGCTTTTTACTGTTATCTGTATTCTTACTTTTCTTTGCTCTCCGTGCACGTTCTGATTTTAGAACGATAAATGTACTTGATATTATTGAAAAGGATACAATTGGTGAATCTGATCAAATCGATGATAGCGAACCCAATTCAACAGTATATGATAGGTACATGGCTGAGCACTTGTTAGATATTGCAAAGAAAAATTACCGTATTAATGAAAAAAAAGGCAAATGGTTAAAAATCGGGCAGTTAGTATTTCTTATCGGATTGTTTTTCATTTCTACAGTTTCAGTTCAATTGTCTTACACACTTATCAACCAACAAGGAGGTAAGAATGGCGAACAAAGCCAAACCCAGTACAACAAAAGCGAGCTCAGGGGGGCAGTCTTCAACAAGATCGGCGACACCGGCACCGACAAAAAAGAGCAGCGGAGGGATGCCAGTTACCTCAGGGGCAAAAAAACATACACAATAAAAGGAGTGTTAATGACTGACTCAGATAGTTCTAATCGTAACCGTAAATATAAACCTGCTTCATCTCCACAGAGTCGACCAAAGCCACCTCCGACTAAGCCATCAAGTGGTGGTCAGGTGCTCACCGAGGATCGCAAATAGTACATCTAACCGTATTTGCATTTCTGTTTATGCAATGCGGTTAGGTTGTTAGGCAAGGTCAATTATGCTGCTATAATAATTGGATAGTTTAAAAAACAAGAAGATGTTAATCACGCGTCTTAAATTGAAAGTTCTTATACTATGTCAGAAACAAACAAACGATGCTATATTTGCGGGCTAAATGGCGCTGACACCGCCGATCATACGCAACACTTGGGTATATAATCGTAAAAGTTAAAAATACAGATGGAACAGTATCAATAATATATGAAGGCAACTCCATCAAACATTTCTAAAGAATAACCGTCCAATTATGGTTCGTGGTGGTAAAAACGCAATTTTGAAGGCGAAACAATTACAGAAAAATGGTAACTATAGTGTTTCCAAGTCTAGAGATTGCTAAAAATTGGTATAGTTCAGATGATTATCAGAATGCAAAAAAAAATTGGGAGAAGGTACTGCATAGGTATCTTTTTATGCAAAAACGTTGTGTAAATTTTTGTAGATTTGAAGTAAACAATTTGTTTGTTTAACTAACGTCAATAGAAAATACACCTTATCATGGCAAATATGAGGAATCGTATGAAATGCAGGTATTGTAATGGCGAAATGTATAGGGAATCAGAAACAAAAATTAACGGATATTTTGAATTTTATAACTGCCACTCATGTAAAGCCGTTTACGAAAGAAATGTTGATAGCAAATATAAGAGGATTTCAAATGAAAGGTGGTGGAATCCGGCACTTGAAGATTGGGATGATTAAAAGAGTTATTATTCACTTTGTCTGTTTATTAGCAATGACGACTGCATTAAAATAGACAATATATAATACATAATAAATCAAAAAGACGCGCGCTGAAGAATCAAAAATTAACATATTACGACAGAAAACAGCCAAAATGCCTGCCGCAGGTGCAACACAGGCACTTCGGCTGTGCTGCGACCCGTTGGTGGAAATGGACCAGTATGATTCATAGCGCACCCCTAAAAAGCTGCCCACGTCGTGTGGGCATGAGCAGAGAGATTCAGAAGCAAGGAGAATGATAGGCTTTATGATTACCCACAAGACCGTTTCGGCAGCAGAAATCAAAAACACTTCAAACCAGAAAGTTCAATATCAGTCGGAAAGGGGGCCGCTCTTTGCAGAGCAGTACGCTCAATGGCTTTACCAGAAAGAGGGATACGGGACAGCTTGGTCGGAAAACGACTATTGGTGGGAAATCATGGCACTACTTTTCTGGGATACAATATTTGCCAGAATCCGAGGAGCAGTTTCCGTGTCAATCGATGGCGAATCAGTTGAACCTGATCCGCAAGATAAGAAATTCAAGAGCGTATTCACGTCAACTATTCAAATGAACGGGATGCCAAGCGATTTCTTCTCACCTGAGTTTTACCAGCGCAGAAGGCAGATCATTGAAAACCGCTTACGGGAACTGGAGAATTCGGATATCGTCGCAAAACTAACAGATGCGTTTCACAAGCACAAGAATAAGCCGTGCAGACCAATTGAAAATTGGAACAAATACTCGATTGAATCTTTGGTTGCTCCGCTTGCTTACATCAACAAGACAACTGTTCTGGGTATCTGCCAGAGACTAATTGCAGACTTTGCATACAACAGGGCAGGGCTTCCTGACCTCATAGTATTCCGACAAGGAGAATTCTTTTTTGCTGAAGTGAAAAGTTCTAAAGACAAGCTTTCGGAGAAACAGAAACAATGGCATGATTTCCTATCCACTGAACTGAACCAGAAGGTTGAGCTTGTCCTGATCAATCATACAGAACGACAGATCGAGAACCTTAAGAAGGCATCAGAGAAGAAGGGAGTGGAAGTACGAATTTCATTCGGACATTCATCGTCAAAGAAACTGAATGATGCAATCCAGTTCGCTTCACTGCAGCCCTCCTACAGCAAAGAGGGTGAGGGAAAGGAAGCAATCCATTCAGCAGTCTTTTCTACGAAGGAGATCAAAATACTCTATGAAATGCTTGATCTGACAAGTGGTTGGAAGTCTCAGAAGATCGAGATTAACGGAGAACATGTCAAGTCGACGGCACTGAGAAATTCTCTCTATTGCTACAGGCAGAAAACTGAAGACCACGCCTCTGATGACTGGTGCAAAGTCTCTGATCGAGGAAACGGCAAACGCAATCCATTCCAGTGTAAAAACTTCTATTTCAACGAGCTTGAGTACAATCACTGGGAAAAGTACGGCTACGTTGATACAGACCAGGGTGAATGGGTTTTCGATAAGGGTACCATTCGCCACGATTTAGAAGAGCGTATCGCTCAACTTGCCTATTGCCCACTCTTCAACCCCGACTACATACGGAAGATTGTCGATAAGCTGCCCGACAGAGTTAATCCACAACTTGATGTCAACTGGGGATTCCGTGGTCAAGACTACTATGATTGGATTTATGAAGACGGGAAATGGCTGAGTTATTATGGTGATGGTGACACCTTTCCTGGTTTAGCTATGATGACCGGCGTGAAGAAGGTAACAAAGAAAGATCGACAAAAGATTGTTAGGGTAAACCGCAATAACTACGGCGGTTCTTCGATTAGTATTGATACCACGCCTCACCAACACGAGAAACGAGAGAAATCCGGATGCTTCGTGGCTACTGTCGTATATGGGAGTTATGAGTGCGAACAGGTTGTGCAACTGCGGCAATTCCGGGACCAAGTTCTACTCAGGAGCTTCTTAGGCAGGGCTTTCGTGCGAGTCTACTATTCCCGCGGTCCTGCGCTTGCCTCTATCGTGGAACGCTCAGGTATTCTTAAGCTCATGTCTCGTATTGGCTTTGACCTGTTACTAACAGCAATACGAACCGGAAGAAAACAAGGTAGGCCGCGTCGTGCAGGGGGAGGCGCAGGAGAATGATGCATGGTAGCATACTGGCCCACATCCACCAACAAAGGCAAGCCGGCTTCGGGCGCAAATGCCGGGTAGAACAAGGGGCAGTGGCGAGATGATAGACCCGGCACTTCAATTTGCCTCGGCCCGTTGTTCAACAGGTGCATACCAAAGTTGCCATGATACCGGGGGTAGGTTTATATTATCACCTGAACAAGGTTCGAGAACATGCTGAACAGGAGATGATTTAACAATGATTATAGGCCTAGCATCGGCATGCGGCTGAACGTTGTGCCCTATTTTTTGTTCAAATCTCGATTTTAAGCAGTTTTTTTGCCGGAGTAAGAGCATGGGGGGAATAGGAGCGCGGGGGAAGGGAAGAATGATTATGAAAAATATGATAACATTAGCCGAAGGATATAATTATGAATACTAATGCTGAATGTAAAATATGTAAAACATCTCCTATCCATTCTGAAGTTATTCCTAATAAAGATGGATATTTTATAGAATGTCCTGTTTGTGGCCAATATAATATCTCAAGACCTCTAAATGTTTCAGTTACATCCAACACAATAGAGCCATATCTTATGAGTGGAATTATTCGTTATTTGTCGGAAAGAAATAGTAGTGTAGAATTAACAATGACAAATATTAATGCTGTAATCGAGTCTGTTCGTTTTCCTCATAACCCATTCGATAAAATTGATCTGTTATTAGAGTACTTGTCTTTGAAACAGAAAAAAATTAATGACGAAATTAGTCTTGTTAACAATGATTATTCCGTAGCCTTTGCAGAAGACTCAGAAGAATTCTGGTTCTTGATAGGTAAAGCTATTGAATCGGGATATGTTGAAGAGGTAAAGGGTGAAAAGATTAATTATAGACTTACCATGAAAGGATGGAGTAAAGTAATAACAAAACAGGACAAATCTTTAAATAAAAACGCTTTTGTTGCAATGTGGTTTGATAATAAAATGGAAAATGTTTGGCAAAGTGGTATTAAGCAAGCTTTAATCGAAACTGGCTATAATCCGATCAGAATTGATGATATTGAGCACAACGGGAAGATTTGTGACAGAATCATTGCAGAAATAAATAAGTGTGCATTAGTAGTAGCCGATTTTACTGGACACAGAGGAGGAGTATATTTTGAGGCTGGATATGCTTTGGGAAAAGGCTTGCCTGTGATTTGGACTTGCAACCAAGAATATATCGATTCTGCTCATTTTGATACTCGACAATATAATCATATTCTCTGGGAAAGTCATGAACAACTTAAAATTAAATTAATAAACCGAATAAGTGCTTTAGAGATTGCTAGGAAATAAGACCCGCGCGGAAGAGGAATAAGACCTCATGCGGAAAAAGAGGCACCCAAAATATTTGATTCATTATGGTAGCAGAACAAAAAACACAACACACAAGTTTCTGCATTCAAGACGCAGAAAGAACCTGTTGAACGAATAGCTCAGGCCAGGCACTATCTGTAATATTATTTATAGGAACATGTATTCAGAGTTTTTTTTGAGATTCCGGGGGGGGCAGTCGTTAGACAAACAACCCTGCCATACTACGCTCCGCTAAGATTGACTCCCGCTGGTCGTAATTTCTGGTATTCGTGGACTGTTAAACTAAGCGTATCGGCAGCTAAAACCACATTTTTCTCCAATATCTTACATTAGCAGAGACAATCTGACTAAATCCAAAAAATGTTTATGCAAAACATTTACACTTCCGGGGCTTTTACCTATATTATTACATTGGTTGTCATGCTAAGAATAGAGAGCGAATCCTTATAGCACAGGGGTTAGAATGTAGAATAAGCAGCGGCTCTGTTCAACATGGTTCTTAGTGAAATGACCCGCAGAGGGGTGGTAAAAGGTGGTGGTTTTGGTGCGTTTCACAAAGAATCTTTAAATGTTGTGTGCGCAATTAGCCCGCGGAGAGTATTGGCATTAAGAGCTGCGCATCGTGCGCAGCAGAGTAATTGAAAACGAATACAGGAGAGAAATAATGAGGTTCGAAGAATGGGTCAAAGATAGACATATTCCTTTCAAGCTGAATCACCATGATGATAATAATGATGATTTTAAACCACTAAGTAAAATAATAGGAAATACCCGGGTTGTAGCATTAGGTGAAAATTCGCACTTCATAAAAGAATTCTTTTTGTTACGACATAACCTTTTGCGTTTTTTCATCGAAGATCTTGGGTTTACAACGTTTGCTTTTGAATTTGGTTTTGCTGAAGGGCATATCATCAATAACTGGATACATGGGCAGGGAACTGACGATGAAATAGACAGATTCTTAACACACTTCTATTATCCAGAAGAGCTCAAAACCACATTACTATGGCTAAGAGACTACAATAAAGCAGCAAAGACTAAAATCACATTTCTTGGCATTGACATACCCAGAAATGGAGGTTCATACTTTCCAAATATAGAGATAGTGCATGACTTTTTTAGAACAGCGGATAAAGAAGCACTTCACATTATCAATGATGCACTGAATATTGCAAAAAAGATTGATTACTTCTCCACATCACAGGCTGCCTTAAAATTGCATGAGCTAACAGATTCTGATAAATGCCATTTAACTTGTCAAATAGCTCGTGCAAAAGTACGCCTTGAAGCTATGGCTCCGATTCACATTGAAAAATATGGAAAGAAAAAATATGAGACTATTCTGCATTATATCAACGGAATGATATACCTGGACTATAATATTCAAGCAATGGCGGGCTTTATTTCCGGAGCTGGAATGCAGGGCGATATGGGTGCAAAAGACAAATACATGGCAGATTCTGTGCTGTGGCATTTAAATAACCAACAAAGTGAGCAGAAATTGATAGTAGTTGCACATAATGCACATATTCAAAAAACACCCATTCTGTATGATGGATTTCTAAGTTGCCTACCAATGGGCCAAAGACTAAAAGACGCCATTGGTGATGACTATATGTCTTTAGGCATTACTTCTTATAGTGGACATACTGCGGCCCTCTACCCGGAAGCTGATACAAAATATGGTTTTCGAGTTGATAACTTCCAATTGCAGGAACCCAATGAAGGTTCTGTAGAGAAGGCAATTTCTGATTGTGGAGTTACTAACTCTTTTGTCTCCTTTAGAAATATACCTGGAGATGTACAATCCATTCCGAACAAGATTCGATTTGATTCCATTTACATGGAAACAGAACTTGAAAAAGCATTCGATGGAATATTTCAAATTGAAAAGTCATCTGTATCTGAGGTCGTTTATGGTTAATTGTATAGGCAGTATAACAGTTAAAAAAAGATCGCCATCCATGGCGAGAGAAGCCAATGAAAGAGTGTGCTAACAAACGCACAACACCAAACGTTTTCTTTGCATCCAAGATGCAGAAAAAAGGAGCACCGGTAATTCAACGCATAACAGGCCAGGCACAAAAATTTGCACAGCTGGGCTAAGATAGGTTAAACATATTATAGTTGCAAACCTTCGGTGCCATCCATGGCAGGAACCAAACTACAGCCCATAACACAGCCATGCAGGGTGAGTACGCCCCAAATTGCAGCTGAACACTGTGGAATATATATTAATATGGCGACTAAGAAACATTTCTGAAGAGAATATAAGAAAAACTTATAAAGAGAGTAATTAGTTAATAGGTATAATTTAGACAAAGTATAAGTGCCTAAATTGATTGGTAAGGAAATAAAATAACACAGGGGCGAACGGAAGTGAGCGCCACGAGAAAATGTTAGGGATATCGATCCGCCCCGATCACCGGCTCGTGAGTGTTTTCGCCGGTCTTTTTCTCCGGGGCCATCGAGTCCGCGAGTTTATGGCCCCTCCCCGGCGAAATCACGAACAGAAGAGCCGGTGTGGGGCTCTTAGGGCGTTCTTTGCCTACTTTCTTTGGCCCTGGAAAGAAAGTAGGTCGCCGAAGGCAGTACAAGGACAAGAGTGATCTATATATTTACGTACCATTATGGTTTGAATCAGTAATCAATATTAGAATTATTTGCACATGAATATAAGAATTGGCGGGGATATAAGTTTCGAGCCAGTTTTCAGACAAACAACCATGCATAGAACATTTTGGTATGAAGTGCCAACTATGCAACGCAATTATCTGAGATATATGGAAAAATGGCAGAAAAGGTAATTCACGTTCATTATCTCAATCCTATATTAATATACAAATAAGAAAATGAAATCAATCCCAAAAAAGATATAATAACAATATGCCCTAATCGTCATGCAGTTTTACATTCAAAATACCCTCCTTATGATGATGAGGAAGTAAGAAGAAATTTGAAAACGAAGGTAAGTTAAGAAACTATATAAGGCAGCAAACAGATGGAAAAAAAATTGGAAATCGTTGAGCTAAATTATAAATCATCTGATAAAGATAAGGGTAGATACATAAGAGCACATACTGAGATTTGGAATAACCCGGAAAACCATAAATATCTGAGTTTTACAGGGCAACCATTTTCTGATAGCATGCTGGAGGAATGGATTTATGGATTAAACAAAGATAGCCAGATGAGATATTTTACTGCAATTAAAACAGACATTGTTATTGGAATAATAGTGTTAAAGGCAGATGTTTTGAATGGATTTGAAATCTGTGGCTTAGGCATTAAACCGAATTTTAAACGGCAAGGAATTGGAAATCAACTTGTACAAAAGGCGATAGCAGATGCTAAAAACAGTAACTACAGAGCCATTCAAACACTTGTATATGCAGACAACTTACCTATGCTTATGCTAACAATAAAGAATGGTTTTCAACCTTATCGCATTGATATAAACCAAAGATACGATGGAGCGAATATAGTCGCGTTAAAGAAACAACTATGAAATAATGTAAGGTCAAAGTTGTCAAAACCACTGTACGAAGGCAAGAATATGGCAGGTGCAAAATTTTAGATACTATAAAGGATGGTAAATCTATGGATATTTTAAAGCACAATCGTGAGGCGTGGAATCAACAAGTTGAGAATGGAAATATTTGGACAAGACCTGTTGATTCACAAATTATAGAAAATGCTAAAAAGGGGATTTGGAGTGTAGTTTTGACTCCTACTAAACCTGTACCTTTAGATTGGTTTCCAAAACTTGATGGAAAAAAAGTATTATGTTTAGCATCTGGTGGAGGACAACAAGGACCAGTTCTAGCTGCTGCAGGAGCAGATGTGACAGTGTTTGATAATAGCCCATCACAGCTTAAAAGAGACATGGAGGTCGCAAAAAGAGATGGATTATCTATCAAAATAGAGCAAGGAGATATGCGTGATTTATCAAGATTTGTTAATGAAAGTTTTGATCTTATATTTCACCCAGTATCAAACTGTTTCATGGACGATGTAAATAAAGTTTGGAAAGAGTGTTATAGAGTTTTAAAGAAAGACGGAACTTTATTAGCTGGATTTAGCAACCCATTAACATACATTTTTGATATGAATGAATGGGATGAAAATCATAAACTTATAGTAAGGCATCGGATTCCCTATTCCGATTTAGAACAACTCTCAAAAGAACAGCTAGAAGTAAAGATAGCAAATAAAGAAACACTGGAATATGGACATTCATTGCAGGATCAAATCGGTGGTCAGGTTGATGCTGGTTTTATGATAAATGGATTTTATGAAGACTCTGCTGGAGGAGATCTGTTAGATCCATATATTAACACTTTTATCGCAACCAGAGCAATTAAGAAGTAAAAGTGTTAGAAGGAGACGATGTCCGTGTGTTTTTAATAAGCGCTGAAAGCGCGGCATATTCTGGTGGTATTTAAATGTGCAGGAAAAATGAAAAAAAGAACTCTTTTTTTGGGCTCCTAAGTCACTTAGAAAGCCTTATTAGAACTCTTTTTTGGATTGCTAAGTCGGCTTATAAGGCCAATTGAACATTTTTTGACCAAAAATGTTACAAATTCGGGTGGTTTATCGTTTTTCGGGAAAAGATTTGAAAAGAGGAACTTAGGTTACCCCCGATTTGAATAACTCTGATTCCAAAAAAGCTCATCATAAGCCCAAATACCGTTTATCTCAAACCCAATTCTTAAAAGTTGCAGAGATTGCATGTAATATCCGGCAATGAAAACAAGTATATTTGAGCCCAAATTATGCGAAAGGAATTTTTTTAGAAAGTTTGTATGAAAAATCTTCTCTATTTTGTATTTGGCAACAAAAGGCTTCTTAATTTCGGTTTTCTCTTCAATTTCTTTTCTTCATTTGGGCAGACCTTTTTCATTTCCCTTTTTGTACCCTTCTGGACAGAACTTTTTGGCCTGACTAATACCTCCTTTGGTGGGATCTATACTTCGGTGACACTGCTTTCGGCATTTATGCTTTCGGTGTTTGGTCGTTTTATCGACCGAATCAGCCTTAAACGCTTCGGTTTGATCGTTTCCTGTGCTCTGGTGAGTGCTGTTGCAATTCTTTCCAGGGTTAGTACGCTTTATACTTTTATTCCCGCACTGTTTTTAGTAAGGTGGCTTGGTCAGGGACTGATGACCCATACATCAGAAACCGGAATCGCGCGACATTTCTCTTTCAATCGAGGTAAAGCATTAAGCATAACTACCTTAGGTCATCCTGCAGCACAGTTTGTTTTGCCGGTGATTGCGGTACCTCTGTTGCAACATGTGGGCTGGAGATCGACGCTTCTGTTTATGAGTGTTTCGGCTGTGTTCTTTGTGTTACCATCAGTGATGCTGATGAAAAACGAACCAGTATCAAAACACAAATCATTCAGTTCCAAAACACAAAAGTCCAGTGATGGTAAAAGGCTTTTGTTTTCACCGGAATTTTGGCTTATTGCTGTGAATACAGTCATTATTCCCTTCTTTTCAACTGCACTGTTTTTATATCAGTATGTAATTGGTGAACTATACGGCTGGGATGCGCAAAGAATCGCCTACTCCTTTGTGTTTTACTCGACTTTTGGAGCGTTGACGATGCCTCTCTCCGGTTATTTTATCGATAAGTTTAGTGCTGTAAAACTTTTCCCCATCTATTTAATTCCGCTTCTTTTTTCTGTTGCTCTTCTTGCGGTAACCTCTACAGATACCCTTCTGCCCGTTGTTTATGCGCTGCTTGGGATTACCACCGGGTTTAGAAACACGATGAAAACAGCTTTAATTACCGAGGTGTATGGTGTTTCACGACTGGGTAAAATCAGGAGCTATTTTAGTACCCTGATGGTGTTCAGTACAGCGTTAGGTCCACCACTGCTTGGATTTTTTCTTGACCGTGATATGTCGTTTCAGCTGGTTGCTGGAGGGTTTTTTATAGTTTTGCTTGGGGTTATTGGTGCGAGTTTTGGTTTGTGGAGGGGTAGGGCTGTTGGTTGATGAGTGCCTCGTGTTTTTAAGGGGACGGACTGTGTTTTTAAGGGGACGGACTGTGTTTTTAAGGGGACGGACTGTGTTTTTAAGGGGACGGACTGTGTTTTTAAGGGGACGGACTGTGTTTTTAAGGGGACGGACTGTGTTTTTAAGGGACGGACTGTGTTTTTAAGGGACGGACTGTGTTTTTAAGGG